>QKGW01000343.1 GCA_003250275.1 Alphaproteobacteria bacterium | reverse complement strand
CCGATCCCGTGGATGATCGAGATCGCCGTGGTGCTCTCCGCGCTCGCGCGGCACTGGCCGGATTTCGGCATCATTCTCGTGCTCCTGGTCGCGAACGCGGCGGTCGGCTTCTGGGAGGAGCACCAGGCCGGCAACGCGATCGCTGCGCTCAAGGCGCGGCTCGCGGTGCGCGCGCGGGTGCTGCGCGACGGCGCATGGGTGACGCCGCCGGCGCGCGAACTGGTGCCGGGCGACGTCATCCGCCTCCGCCTTGGCGACGTCGTGCCTGCCGACGCGCGGCTGCTCGAAGGCGAGAGCGTCGAGGTCGACCAGTCGGCGCTGACCGGCGAATCCCTGCCGGTCGCCCGCGGCTCGGGCGAGGCGGTGTTCTCCGGCTCGATCGTGCGCCAGGGCGAGGCGGGGGCGATGGTCTACGCCACCGGGCCGAACACCCGCGCAGCTGATGCAGGGGGAAAAGACCACCAGCCACTTCCAGCGCGCGGTGCTGCGGATCGGCAACTACCTGATCGTTCTCGCGGTGATCCTGGTCGCGGCGATCGTCGCGTTCGCGCTCTACCGCGGCGATCCGATCCTCACCACCCTGCAGTTCGCCCTGGTCCTGACCGTCGCGGCGATCCCGGTGGCGATGCCGACGGTGCTTTCCGTCACCATGGCGGTGGGCGCGCACCTCCTCGCCAACAAGCAGGCGATCGTCACCCGGCTGTCGGCGATCGAGGAACTCGCCGGGGTCGACGTGCTCTGCTCCGACAAGACCGGCACCCTGACCAAGAACGTCCTCACCCTCGGCGAGCCGTTCGGCGCCGCCGGCACCCCCGCCGCCGAGGTGGTGCGCGCCGCGGCGCTCGCCTCGCGCGCGGACGACAACGACACCATCGACCAGGCGGTGTTCGCGGGCCTAAGCTCGCCCGACGAGCTAAAAGGCTTCGCGATCACGCACTTCTCGCCGTTCGATCCGGTGCACAAGCGCACCGAGGCGGAGGTGACCGGGCCCGATGGCGCGGCGTTCAAGGTTGCGAAGGGCGCGCCGCAGGTGATCCTCGCGATGGCGGCGAACGCGGGACGCGGTGCGGGCGGAGGTCGACGAAGCGGTCGACGGCTTCGCCGCGCGCGGCTACCGCTCGCTCGGCGTGGCGCGCGCGGACGGCGGCGGCGACTGGCGCTTCCTCGGCGTGCTGCCGCTCTTCGATCCGCCGCGCGACCAGGCCAAGGACACCATCGCGACCGCGCGCGAGATGGGCGTCGCGGTCAAGATGGTCACTGGCGATCAGGTCGCGATCGCGCGCGAGACCGCGCGCAAACTCGGCCTCGGCGCGGAAATCCTCGACGCGAGCGGCCTCGGCAAGGCGGGCGACGGCGAGACCGATGCGAGCGCGGCGGGGATCGAGGCGGCGGACGGCTTCGCCCAGGTTTTCCCCGAGCACAAGTACCACATCGTCGAAGTGTTGCAGAAACGCGGCCACATCGTCGGCATGACCGGCGACGGCGTCAACGACGCGCCCGCGCTCAAGAAGGCCGATTGCGGCATCGCGGTGTCCGGCGCGACCGACGCGGCGCGCGCCGCTGCCTCGATGGTGCTGACCACGCCGGGTCTCTCGGTGATCGTCGACGCGATCCAGGAGAGCCGCAAGATCTTCCAGCGGATGACCAGCTACGCGATCTACCGCATCGCCGAAACCCTGCGCGTGCTGCTGTTCATGGCGCTCTCGATCCTGCTCTTCGGCTTCTATCCGATGACCGCGGTGATGATTGTGATGCTGGCGCTGCTCAACGACGGCGCGATCCTCTCGATCGCCTACGACAACGTCCGCTACCGGAACCAGCCGGATACCTGGAACATGCGCGCGGTGCTCGGCGTGGCGTCGGTGCTTGGCGCGGTCGGGCCGGTCGCGGCGTTCGGTCTGCTCTACCTCGGCAAGTCGGTCTACGGCCTGCCGCGCGACCAGTTGCAGACGCTGATGTACCTGATGCTCTCGGTCGCGGGTCATCTGACCGTGTTCCTCGCGCGCACGCGCGGCCGCTTCTGGTCGATCCCGCCGGCGCGGATCCTCGTGCTCGCGGTGGTCGGCACCCAGATCGCCGCGACCCTGATCGCGGTCTACGGCGTGTTCATGGCCCCGCTCGGCTGGGGCTGGGCGGCGTTCGTCTGGGTTTACGCGGTGGCATGGTTCCTCTTCACCGACCAGTTGAAACTCCTCGCCTACCGGGTCTTCGACCCGGCTCCGGCGCGGGGGTGAGGCGCGGGGAGGTTGATGCAGGGTCTTGAGAATTTCGCGCGGCTGCCAAAATCTTCAATGATGAGGCGGGATTAGGGCACGTCTGCCACTGGCTTCGGCGTGTCCCGAGGAGTATCGTCCGCCGCAGTTTTCCTCTGATGCGGACCCTGCCGTGACCGCCG
>QKGW01000414.1 GCA_003250275.1 Alphaproteobacteria bacterium | reverse complement strand
CCGGGTTTCCGGATCGGCCTTGAACACCACCGCTTCGGCGTTCGGAAGCGTGGTCAACGACTGATCGAGATATTCGAGTTTTGCGCAGCCCGACGCCGTCAGCGCAACCGTCACCGCGAGCAGTCCGGTACGGACGCTCCCCCCCAAATCTGCGACGCATATACCCCCCCCCAAGGACATTAGTCGACGTTATGAATAGCAACATCCGCTAATGTGTTGGCGGTTTAAGGCGAATTTGTGGCGGGCGGCGGTCCGGCGACTCGCCGCCGGACCTCGCGTCACTGATCCACGACGCCGCCGTCCAGGTGCTTTCTCATGCTCACCGCGCGGGTGATCGGGGGGCGGAGCTGCTCGGCGTCGTCGCGCAGGGTGACGCCGAGGCCGGAGGCCTCGGGGCGGAGGAGGAAGCCCTTTTCGATGGTGAGGTCGCCGTCGACGACGTTGCGGCCGAGGAGCTGCGGCGTGCTTTCGAAAACGTAGTTGTCGTAGCCGGTCGGGCACTCCTGGATCGCGACGTTGGCGCGCGAGAAGCCGATCGCGGCGCAGGCGGCGAGGCCGATCGGCGAGATCGGGTTGTGGGGCGCGACCTGGACGTCGTTGGCCTCGGCGATCGCGGCGATCTTCAAGGCGGCGGTGATGCCGCCGCAGATCCCCACCGAGACGCGCGCGAAGCTCATCGCGCGGCGCTCGATCGCCATCTTGAACTGGTAGATGTTGAAGTAGCGCTCGCCGGTGGCGATCGGCACCGGCGATTTCTTCGCCACCTCGGCCATGCCGTCGATGTTCTCGGGGCGGATCGGGTCTTCGAGCCAGCCGGGGCGGTAGGGTTCGACCGCCTGGGCGAAGCTGATCGCCTCCGCCGGGGTGAGGCGGCGGTGCAGTTCCAGCATCAAATCCACCTTCGGCCCCACCGCGTCGCGCACCCGGCGCACGGTTTCCAATCCCATCTCCACCAGCCCGGCGTGGCCGAGGAAGTAGGGGTTGTCCTCGGGTTCGTCGAGGAAGGGGTTGAAGTGGCCGATCGCGGTGTAGCCCTCGCGCGCCTTTTCCGCCGCGTAGGCGGCGACGCCGTCGAGGTCCTTGGCGTAGACGTGGGCGTAGGTGCGGAGCTTGTCGCGCACCGCGCCGCCCAAAAGCTGGTAGAGCGGCACGCCGTAGGACTTCGCCTGGATGTCCCAGAGCGCGATGTCGACCGCCGAGATCGCGCCGCCCACCGCCGCGCCGTTGAAGTGGGCGAAGCGGTGCATGATCTGCCAGTGGCGCTCGATCGTGCGCGGGTCCTTGCCGATCAGGTAGCCGCAGTATTTCGCGAGCGCCGCCTCGGAGGCTTCGAGGTGTCCCCAGGCGCCGCTTTCGCCGTAGCCGACGATGCCGCCGTCGGTGACGATCTCGGCGAACAGGAACTGGCCGACACGGCGGGGGCGGGCGCGTTCGATCTTCATGGCGGTTCCCTTCTCAATGGAGCCCGAAGGCGTACGGCAGCGCCGTCACCAGCTCGGGGATCAGGATCAGGACGGAAATCACGCAGATCGCGATGGCGACGTAGACCGTGCTGACCTTGAACAGCACGCCGATCGGCACCGTCGCGACCTTCTTGAGGGCGTAGAGGACCATTCCCACCGGCGGCGTCAGCAGGCCGACGGTCAGCGTCAGCGCCATCACCACGCCGAAGTGGATCATGTCGAGGCCGACGCGGTCGGCGATCGGCAGCAGGATCGGGGTGAGGATGATGATCGCCGGGGTCTGCGCCATGAAGCACCCGACCAGCAGCCAGACGATCATCAGCAGGAACAGCACCACGGTCGGGTTTTCGGAGATTCCGGTGACCAGCCCGACGAGCGCCTGAGGCAGCCCGAGGCGCAGCATGATGACGCCGAAGGCGGAGGTCATCGCGATGATGAACATCAGGGTGGCGGTGTCGAGCGCGGTGCCCTTGAGCTGCTCGACGAGGCCGCGCCAGGTCAGCTCGCGGTAGACGAACTTGGTGAGGACGAAGGCGTAGAGAACCGCGATCGCCGCCGCCTCGGTGGGGGTGAAGACGCCGCCGTAGATGCCGACGAGGATGATCCCCGGGGTGAGCATCGGCAGCACCGCGCGCGCCGCCTTGCGGGCGAGGTCGCCGCGCTCGGGCCAGCCCGCCTTCGGCATCTTGCGGCGGTGCGCCTGCCAGGCGACCCAGGCCATGAAGCACGACGCGAGCAGCACCCCCGGCACGATGGTGGCGAGGAACAGCGTCGCCACCGATTGCTCCGCCTGCACCGCGTAGGCGATCAGGACGATCGACGGCGGGATGTTGGGGCCGAGCAGCGACGAGGCGGCGGTGACCCCGGCGGAAAACCCCTCGGGGTAGCCGGCGTTGCGCATCGCCTTCATCTCGATCGCGCCGAGGCCGACGACGTCGGCGGTGGCGGAGCCCGACATCCCGGCGAAAACGAAGCTCGCCAGCACGTTGGCGTGGCCGAGGCCGCCGCGCAGCGGCTGCACCAGGGCGGAGACGAAGTCGAACAGCCGCACGGTGACGCCGCCTGTGTTCATCAGCCGCCCGGCGAGGATGAAGAACGGGATCGCGAGCAGCAGGAAGTTGTCGATGCGGTCGATGGCGAAGCGGCTGATCATCATCGGCACGCGGCCGCCGAGCGGATCGCCGAACAGGGCGAGGCCGCCGACGATCGAGGCGAGGCCCGCCGCCGGGCCGAGCATCAGTCCGGCGAGGATGAGGGCGACGACGCCGAGAGTCAGAAAGATCGGCAACATCAGGCGTCGCTCCCCACGTCGCGCGGGATGTAGACCCAGGGGTCCCGCCAGGTGATCACGATCAGAAGCGCGAAAGACGCGAGCGCCGTCGCCTGCACCATGTAGACCACCGCGACCGGCACGGTGGGCAGCGCGATCAGGGTCATCTCCATGGTCGCGCCGACCTGGAGGAACGCGCCGATCGCGAGGTAGCCGATCACCGCCGCCGACACCGCCTTGAGCAGCACCACGTAGCCGAGGAACAGGCGCGGCGGCAGTTTCGCGACGAAGAAGTCGACGACGATCTGCTCCGCCTTGAGGTAGGCGGGCGGCAGGCCGGCGTAGACGGCGCAGACGAGGGCGAGGCGCGAGACCTCCTCGGTCCACGCGAGCGGGAACGCGAGGAGGTAGCGGAAGGCGATCTGGCAGAGCACGGTCAGCACCGTGACCAGCAGCAGCCCCACCGAGATCGCGAGCCACGCTCCGCCGAGCAACTCGGCGAAGCGGCGCATGGGAGTGGGCATGACGGGCTCCGCTCTAGGGCTTGGCCGCATACTTGTCGACGGCGTCGAGCAACCCGGCCTGGCAGTTGGCCTCGGCGTAGGCGGCGAGCACCGGGCGGGCCTGCTTGCGGAAGGCGGCGACGTCGGGCTCGATGAACTGCGCGGTGCCGCTCTTTTCGATCGCCGCGTGGATGCGGTCGTTCTCCTTGGCGATCGCGTCGTAGAGCCAGTCCATCGCCTGCTTCAGGGTGGCGTCGAACGCGGCGCGGTCCTTGCCGAGGCCCTGGTAGAACTTGCTGTTGACCAGCACGAGATTGTAGGTCCAGACGTGGTTGGTCATGTTGATGTACTTCTGCACTTCGTGGAAGCGCAGGCTGTAGATCGTCGAGAGCGGGTTCTCCTGGCCGTCGAACACGCCCTGGCGCAGCGCGCCGTAAAGCTCCGAAAGCGGCAGCGGCGCGGGCTGGGCGCCGTAGGCGGCGAACACCTTGGCGCGCAGGTCGTTGGTGACGCGGAACTTCAGGCCCTGGAGGTCGGAGGGCACGCGGATCGGCTTGTTGGCGGTGATCTCGCGGCCGCCGCGGCGGCCGACGGCGGCGATCTCGATGCCGTACTTCGCCTTGATCGCGTCCGAGGCGGCCTTGCCGATGTCGCCGCGCCAGACGCGGAAGCCCTGATCCTCGCTCTCGTAGATGTATTCGGCCTCGAGGCACTGGTACTGCGGCGCGACGTGCTGCATCACCACCGGCGAGGAGAGGTCGACGTCGATCTCGCCCGAGGAGAGCTGCTGCAGCAGTTCGCGGTCGCCGCCCAGGGTGCCGCCGGGGATGACGTTGACGCTGAGGCGGCCTTCGGTCGCCTTGGAGAGAAGGTCGTTCCAGCGCTCCATCGCCTGAGTGCTGATGTCGCGCGCGCCGTAGACGGTGGCGACGGTGACCGGCCGCGCCTCCGCCGCGTGCGCGGCGGCGAGCCCCAAGAGGGCGGCGGTGGTGCCGATCAAGACCTGCTTCAACGTTGCCATGGCTGTTGCTCCCGTGAATTTTTTCTGAGGGGACTCAACGCGATTGGTGAGGTTCGAGGGCCTGGAGGGCGAAGTGCTCCTCCATCAGCGCGCGCGCCGCCTTGGGGTCGCGCGCGGCGAGGGCGGCGAAGATCGCCCAGTGTTGTTCGCTGCGCTCCACCGCGGGCCGCGGCATGTACCCGGCCTTTTCCCACGCGGTGCGGAAGTAGCGGTGCGCCTCGTCCTGAACCGCGGCGAGGTAGGGGTTGCCCGCCGCCTTGGCGATCATCGTCTCGAAAGTGAGGTCGATGGCGTGGGAGAGCTTGGTGCGGTAGGGCTCGGAATCCGCCTCGTCGAGGAAGCGGCGGATCTCCGCGAGGTCGTCGTCGGAGATCGTCGCGGCGGCGAGTTCCACCGCCGCACAGTCGAGGATGCGCCGGGTCTCGGTCGCCTGCTTGAGGAGCGCGAGGCGCTCGGCGGAGTCGAGATGCGAGGGGTCGAGCAGCGCCAGCCGTTGCGGCTCCTTGACGAAGCTGCCGGCGCCCTGGCGCGCCTCGATGATGCCGAGACCGGCGAGCAGCTTCAGCCCTTCGCGCACCGCGCCGCGGCCGACGCCGAGCGCCGCCGAAAGCTCGCGCTCGGTGGGCAGGCGGTCGCCGGTGCGCAGGCGGCGGGTGGCGATGAGGTGCTGGATCTGCCGCGCCACCTCGCCCGAGATCTGGCGTCGCTGGATCGGGGTGAAGTCGGACTGCTCTTGAGCCGCATCAGTCATAGGGTTATCCGATTGTCGTACCAATTTTCGCCTGTCAGCATGGAGAACCCGGACGGGCGTGTCAACCGGGAGTTTTCATCGGCGCGGGCGTTCCGGCGACGCCGATCGCGCGGATTGGGTGAAATTTCCGCACGGCCAATGATTGGAGCCGCTGGTTGACGACGATCCACCGGCGCGACGCTTCTCCAGGCGCCTCGAACAGCTTTCCCGATGGGTGCGGACGTCGTGCGCGACGCGATTTGCGTTGCGCGCCCTGCCACGTGGCACGGAAACGGAGACACCCATGACACCCGAAGGCGATCGAGACGGCACGGTTCAGGCAAGCGGGGAGGCGCCCGCCTCTCCGCCGGAATTGAAAGACCTGCCCTTCGACGAACTCCAGAAACGCCTCGACGCGACGCCCGGCGGCCTCACCCAGGCCGAGGCGGCGAAGCGCCTCGCCGAGACCGGCCCCAACGAACTCGCGGAGAAGGCGGAGAACCTTCTGCTCAAGTTCCTCGGCTACTTCTGGGGGCCGATCCCGTGGATGATCGAGATCGCCGTGGTGCTCTCCGCGCTCGCGCGGCACTGGCCGGATTTCGGCATCATTCTCGTGCTCCTGGTCGCCAACGCGGCGGTCGGCTTCTGGGAGGAGCACCAGGCGGGCAACGCGATCGCGGCGCTCAAGGCGCGGCTCGCGGTGCGGGCGCGGGTGCTGCGCGACGGCGCGTGGGTGACGCCGCCGGCGCGCGAACTGGTGCCGGGCGACGTCATCCGCCTCCGCCTCGGCGACGTCGTGCCTGCCGACGCGCGCCTGCTCGAAGGCGAGAGCGTCGAGGTCGACCAGTCGGCGCTGACCGGCGAATCCCTGCCGGTCGCCCGGGGCTCGGGCGAGGCGGTGTTCTCCGGCTCGATCGTGCGCCAGGGCGAGGCGGGGGCGATGGTCTACGCCACCGGACCGAACACCTTCTTCGGCAAGACCGCGCAGCTGATGCAGGGGGAAAAGACCACCAGCCACTTCCAGCGCGCGGTGCTGCGGATCGGCAACTACCTGATCGTTCTCGCGGTGATCCTGGTCGCGGCGATCGTCGCGTTCGCGCTCTACCGCGGCGATCCGATCCTC
>QKGW01000443.1 GCA_003250275.1 Alphaproteobacteria bacterium | reverse complement strand
GCGCACGACCTGCACCGCCAGGGCGTGCGCCTGCGGGTGATCGGCGACCGCGCGCGCCTCGCGCCCGACATCCAGAAGCAGCTCGCCGACGTCGAGGCGATGACCGCCGCCAACACCAAGCTCACCCTCGTCATCGCGATCAGCTACGGCGGGCGCGACGAACTCGTGCACGCCGCCCGCGCCCTCGCGCGCGCCGCGGCGGCGGGCGAGCTCGACCCCGAAAGCATCGACGACGACGCCTTCGCGCGGAACCTCTTCACCGCGGGTTTGCCCGATCCGGACCTGCTCATCCGCACCAGCGGCGAGCAGCGCATCAGCAATTTCCTGCTCTGGCAGATGGCGTATACCGAGTTCGTGTTCCTCGACATTCTCTGGCCCGATTTCGACCGCGACGCGCTCGCGGCGGCGCTCGACCTCTACGCTCGGCGCGAAAGGCGGTATGGTGCAGTCGTCGCCTGACACCCCCCGGCGCAAGAGCGGGCTCGCCACCCGCATCGCCAGCTCGCTGGTGATGATGCCGGCGATGCTCGCGGTGATCTGGTTCGGCGGCGCGGTCTTCGCTATTCTGATCGCCGCGATGGCGGCGGTGCTGATCTGGGAGTGGCACGGCCTGCTCGCGCCGAAGGCGAGGGGCCTCGCCTGGCTCGCGATCGCGGGCGTCGGCGCCGCGGTCGGCACGGCGGCGTTCGATCCGCGCGTTGCATTCGCGTTCCCCGTGCTCGCCATCGTGGTCGGCGCGGGTGCGGCGGCGAATGGCCGGCGCGGCGTCGATCTCGCGCTGATCGGCTTCGGGCCGCTTTACGTCGGCCTGCCCGCGGTGGCGCTTCTCGCGCTGCGCGAGGATTACGGGCTCGCGGCGACGCTCTGGGTGTTCGCGAGCGTCTGGGCGACCGATATTGGTGCCTATGCCTTCGGGCGCGCCATCGGCGGCCCCAAGCTGATGCCGGCGGTCAGCCCCAACAAGACCTGGGCCGGTCTCGTCGGCGGGATGTTCTGCGCAGCGCTCGTCGGCGTCGCGGTCGGGCTCGCCACCGAAGTCGGCGGTCCTGGGCGGCCCTGGGCGGGCATGGCGCTCGCGGGCGCGGTGCTCGCGGTGGTGGCGCAGATCGGCGATTTGTTCGAATCGGGAGTGAAGCGGCGGGTCGGAGCGAAGGACTCGAGCCGGCTGATTCCCGGTCACGGCGGTCTCCTCGACCGCGTCGACGGGCTCCTGACCGCCTCAGTGCTGGCGGTTGCGGCCCTGTTCGTATTGGACGCGATGGCATGATCGGATCGGAGACGGCGGGGCGTGCGCCCAAGCGGGTTTCGGTTCTGGGAGCGACCGGGTCGATCGGCACGTCCACTCTCGACCTGCTCGCGCGCGACCGCGAGGGGTTCGCGATCGAGGCGCTGACCGCGCATTCCCGCGTCGACGACCTGATCGCGGCGGCGCGCCGCCTCAAGCCCGCGGTGGCGGTGATCGGCCGTGCCGACCTCTACCCGGCGCTCAAGGACGGCCTCGCCGGAACCGGCGTCGAGGCGGCGGCGGGGCACGACGCGCTGATCGAGGCGGCGGAACGCCCGGTCGATTGGGCGATCGGCGGCATCGTCGGCGCGGCGGGCCTGGAGCCGACGCTGGCGGCGGCGCGCAACGCCAAGGTTCTCGCGCTCGCCAACAAGGAATGCCTGGTGTGCGCCGGTGCGGTGTTCAAACAGGAACTCGCGCGCCACGGCACCGCGCTGGTGCCGGTCGATTCCGAACACAGCGCAATCTTCCAGGTGCTCGCGGGCGAACGCCCCGAGCGCATCGAACGCCTGATCCTCACCGCCTCGGGCGGCCCGTTCCGCACCCTGACCCGCCGCGAGATGGCCGACGTCACTCCGGCGCAGGCGGTCAGCCATCCGAAGTGGTCGATGGGCGCGAAGATCTCGATCGATTCCGCGACGATGATGAACAAGGGCCTCGAGGTGATCGAGGCGTTCCACCTCTTCGACGTGCCCGAGCCGCGCATCGACGTGGTGATCCATCCGCAGTCGGTGATCCACTCGATGGTCGAGTATTGCGACGGCGCGGTCCTCGCGCAGCTCGGCGAACCCGACATGCGCACGCCGATCGCGGTGGCGCTGGCGTGGCCCGACCGGATGCCGACCCCGGTGAAGCGCCTCGACTTCGCGCAGATGTCGGCGCTCACCTTCGCTGCGCCCGACGAGGAACGCTTCCCCTGCCTCGCGCTCGCCCGTGCGGCCTTGCAGGAGGGCGGCGGGGTTCCTACTCTTTTGAACGCCGCCAACGAGGTGGCGGTGCAGGCCTTCCTGCGGCGCGACATCGGCTTCCTCGACATCCCCGAAGTGGTCGAGCGGGTTCTCTCCGTCTGCGCTGCGCCGGTGCCCCGCACCATCGCCGACGTCCTTGCCATCGATGCCGACGCGCGACGATGCGCCGAGGCGGAGATCGGGGCCTGCGCGCGAACCGTCGTCGCCGCGCCCGACAAATCGAGGATGTTGTAATGGCGCTTTATCAGACCCTGGCGTTCCTGTTCGTGCTCTCCGGCGTGGTGTTCGTCCACGAGATGGGGCACTTCCTCGTCGCGCGCTGGTGCGGCGTCAAGGTGCTGGCGTTCTCGATCGGCTTCGGGCGTGAACTCTTCGGCTGGGTCGACAAGCACGGCACGCGCTGGAAGCTCTGCCTGATCCCGCTCGGCGGCTACGTGCGGATGCTCGGCGACGCCGATGCCGCGAGCGCCCGCCCGGATGCCAAGGCGGTCGAACACGATCCCCGCCACGCGTTCCCGACTCAACCGGTGCTCTCGCGCATGGCAATCGTCGCCGCCGGGCCGGGCGCCAACATGCTGTTCGCCATCGTCGTCTACGCCGCGCTGTTCATGACCGTCGGCCAGCCGACCACCCGCCCGGTGATCGGCGCGGTGCTGCCGCACTCCGCCGCCGAGGACGCCGGGCTCAAGACCGGCGACCGCTTCGTCGAGATCGACGGCCAGAAAGTCACCCGCTTCGAGCAGGTGCGGCAGATGACCCAACTCGCCATCGACCGCACGATGAACGTCACCGTCGACCGCGGCGGGCGGCACGTCACCTTCGACATCCGCCCGCGCATCGTCGAGCGCACCGACCGTTTCGGCGACGTCGAGCGTACGCCGCTGATGGGCGTGACCTCCTCGGGCGAGACGATGCTGGAGCGCCAGGGGCCGTTCACCGCGCTCTCCTCGGCTACCAAGATGACCGGGGGAATCGTCCGCGACACCTTCGTCGCGATCGGGCAGATGATCCGCGGCGTGCGCGGCTCGAGCGATATCGGCGGGCCGATCCGCATCGCCGAGGTCTCCGCCGACGCCGCGGCTTCCGGCGTGCTGTCGCTGATCACCCTGATGGCGTTTCTCTCCGTCAACCTCGGTCTCATCAACATGTTGCCGATCCCCTTGCTAGATGGGGGGCATTTGCTGTTTTATGCGTTCGAAGTGGTGCGCGGTCGCCCTCTGCCCGAACGGGTGCAGGATATCGGTCTCAAGATCGGTGTCGGCCTCGTCGGCGCACTGATGATCTTCGCGACGTGGAACGACATTTCGCGCTACATTGTCCGCTGGCTCTCGTAAGGTGGCCTTCGGGGGTTGTGTGTTTTGACTGGGGGGCGGCATTGATGCGCGCAAGAAAGTTGGGTCGCCACGTTCGCTGTGGAGTGGTTGCGGCTACGCTTTTGGCCGTTCCGGTCGGCGCCGCACTGGGGCAGACCGTCGGGAATATCCGGGTTGAGGGCACGCAGCGCATCGAGGACGCGACGATCCGCTCCTACATGGCGCTCCAGGAAGGGGACACCCTCAATGCCGAGCGGGTCAACCGCTCGCTCAAGAGCCTGTTCGCCACCGGCCTGTTCGCCGATGTGCGCATCCGCCGCGACGGCAACGACCTCGTTGTCGCGGTGGTCGAGAACCCGGTGATCAACCGCGTCGCCTTCGAAGGCAACAAGCGCGTCAAGGACGAGGACCTCGAAGCCGAGGTGCGGCTGCGCCCGCGCTCGGTCTACACCCGCACCCGCGTCCTCTCCGACGTCGAGCGCATCCAGGAAATCTATCGCCGCTCCGGCCGCTACGGCGCGACCGTCGAGCCGAAGGTGATCAAGCAGGACCAGAACCGCGTCGATCTCGTGTTCGAGATCAACGAAGGCCCGGTCACCTACGTCCGCAAGGTTTCCTTCAACGGCAACAAGCACTATTCCGACGACAAGCTGCGCGACGAGATCCTCACCAAGGAAACCGCGTGGTACCGCTTCCTGTCGACCTCGGATACCTACGATCCGCAGCGCATGGCGTTCGACCGCGAAAAGCTGCGCCGCTTCTATCTCTCGAAGGGCTACGCCGACTTCAACATCGAATCCGCGATCGCCGAACTCAGCCCGGACCGCGAAGGCTTCTTCCTCACCTTCACCGTCAACGAGGGCGAGCGCTACGCGATCAACAAGGTCGACATCGAGACGACCCTGCCGGAACTCGACGATCCCTCGGTGCTGCTCAAGGAGCTGACCTTCGAGGAAGGCGACTGGTACAACGCCGACGAGGTCGAGAACTCGATCCAGAAGCTCACCGACGCGGTCGGCGCGCTCGGCTACGCGTTTGTCGATATCAAGCCGGATATCGTCCGCGACCGCGAAAAGCACACCATCGATCTCACCTTCCGCATCAATCCCGGCCCGCGCGTCTACGTCGACCGCATCGAGATCAACGGCAACCTGCGCACCCTCGACGAGGTGATCCGCCGCGAGTTCCGTCTCGTTGAAGGCGATCCCTTCAACTCGGCGAAGGTGCGGCGCACCCGTCAGCGCCTCCAGAACCTCGGGTTCTTCAAGAGCGTCGACATCCAGACCGAACCGTCGCAGACCGACCCCGACAAGGTCACCCTCAAGGTCAACGTCGAGGAGCAGTCGACCGGCGAAGTGACGCTCGGCGCGGGTTACTCGACCGACGACGGCGCGAAGGTGATCTTCGGCCTCGGCGAAAAGAACCTGCTCGGCACCGGTCAGCAGCTGGGCTTCAATCTCGCCCTGGCGCAGTCCGGCACCGAGGCGGATATCTCCTATACCGAGCCGTATTTCCTCGATCGCGACGTGGCGGCGGGCTTCGATCTCTTCCGCATCACCCGCGACTGGCAGGACGAGAGCTCCTACGACTACCAGACCACCGGTTTTTCGCTCCGCGCCGGCTACAGCCTCAGCGAAAACCTGCGCCACACCTGGAAGTACACCCTGCGCCAGGACAAGATCGA
>QKGW01000340.1 GCA_003250275.1 Alphaproteobacteria bacterium | reverse complement strand
GGCGGCTTCGCCAAGATCGCGATCGCCAACCCCAAGACCGCGCCCTACGGCACCGCCGCCGTCGAGGCGATGAAGAAACTCGGCGTCTACGACGCGCTCGAACCCAAGATCGTCGTCGGCAACAACATCTCGCAGGCGCACCAGTTCGCCGCCTCGGGCGCGGCGGACCTCGGCTTCGTCGCCCTCTCGCAGATCAACCTCGATCCCTCCGGCTCGCGCTGGGTGGTGCCGGAAAACCTCTACGCGCCGATCTACCAGGACGCCGCGCTGATGAAGAAGGGCGCGGAGAACCCGGTGGCGTCCGCCTTCCTCGCCTTCCTGAAGTCCTCGCCCGAGGCCGCGGCGGTGATCGAGAAGTACGGCTACGGAATGCGCAAGTAAGGAGTTCGGCATGACCGGCGTCATCGTCCTCACCGTCAAGCTCGCCGCGCTCAGCACCTGCGTGCTGCTGGTGCTCGGCACGCCGCTCGCCTGGTGGCTCGCGCGCAGCCGCCACTGGGCCAAGGAAGGGGTGGCGACGGTGGTGGCGCTGCCGCTGGTCCTGCCGCCTACCGTGCTCGGCTTCTACCTCCTCGTCGCGATGAGCCCCGAGGGGCCGGTGAGCGCCGCGCTCGCGCCCTTCGGGGTGCGGCCGCTGGCGTTCACCTTCGCCGGGCTGGTGGCGGGGTCGGTGGTGTATTCGCTGCCGTTCGTGGTCAACCCGATCCGCAACGCCTTCGAGGCGATGGGCGACCGCCCGATGGAGGCGGCGGCAACGCTGCGCGCCAGCCCCTTCGACGCGTTCTTCTCCATCGCCCTGCCGCTCGCGAGCCCGGGCATCCTCACCGGCGCGATCCTCGGCTTCGCGCATACCATCGGCGAATTCGGCGTGGTGCTGATGATCGGCGGCAACATTCCCGGCGAAACCAAGGTTCTCTCGATGACGATCCTCGACTACGTCGAAACCCTCGAATGGGGCGAGGCGCACAAGCTCTCGGCGCTGATGCTCGGGTTCTCCTTCTGCGTCATCCTCGCGATGACGTTGATCGAAAAGCGCCTGCGGAGGCGCCTGCGATGATCGACGCGCGTTTCGCCGGACGGATCGGCGCCTTCGACCTGCACGTCGCGTTCAGCGCGCCCGAGCGCGGCGTCACCGCGCTGTTCGGCCCTTCGGGTTGCGGCAAGACCACGACGCTGCGCTGCATCGCCGGGCTCGAACGCCTGCCCGGCGCGTTCGCCTTCGGCTACGGCGAGGTGTGGCAGAGCGAAAGGACCTTCATGTCGCCGCACCGCCGCCCGCTCGGCTACGTGTTTCAGGAGGCGAGCCTGTTCCCCCACCTCTCGGTCACCGGAAATTTGCGCTACGGCCAGCGCCGCGCCGCCGACCGTGGGGTCGCTTTCGACGAGGTGGTGGACCTGCTCGGCCTCGCGCGGCTGATGGACCGCGCGCCGCTCCGCCTTTCCGGCGGCGAGCGGCAGCGCGTCGCCATCGGCCGCGCGCTCCTCTCGCAGCCGCGCCTGCTGCTGATGGACGAACCCCTCGCCGCGCTCGACCGCGACAGCAAGGACGAAATCCTGCCCTACCTCGAACGTCTGCACGACGTGCTGTCGATCCCGGTGATCTACGTTTCTCACGACATGACCGAGGTCGAACGCCTCGCCGATCATCTCGTGCTGATGGAGGGCGGGCGGGTGCGCGCGGCGGGGCCGGTCGCCGATCTCGTCGCCGATCCGGCGTTGCCGCTCGCCGCGCGCACCGGCGCGGCGGCGGTGGTCGAGGGCGTGGTGACCGCGATCGACGCGCCGTTCGGCCTCGCCCATGTCCGCATCGACGGCGCGGAGATGCTCGTCGCCGCCGCCGCCGGGCCGGTGGGGACGCGCCGCCGCCTGCGGATCAAGGCGGAGGACGTCAGCATCTGCCGGGTACGCCCGGTAGAAACCTCGATCCTCAACGTGCTGCCGGCGCGCGTGCGCGCGGTCCTCGGGCGGGAAGGGCACCAGGTGACGGTGCTGCTCTCGCTCGGCGAGGGCGGCGGCGGCGCGCGGCTGCTGGCGCGCATCAGCGCCCGCTCCTACGACGTGCTCGGGCTCACCGAAGGGGACGCGGTGTTCGCCCAGGTGAAGGGCGTCGCCCTCGCCTGAGTGCACGCAATGGACGATATTTCCTCGCGATAACGTGGCAATGTGACCGATTCGCGACGGGATTCGGGGGTGCGGCCGGGTCGCGTAAAAGGTGCGCACCGTCACACAACCTCTGAGTTTATCAACAAGGCAAAATATTTCTTCTGCGCGATCAACTCGTTAGGGGTGATCGATGTAAGCGTGTATGTCGTGCCGGGTTTTTCGCGGTTGAGGTTTGTTTTTGCGCGCGTAGGATGAAAGGGCACGCAACATGATCGCGTGAGCGTGGCGGGTCGAAACGAATAAAAGATTCCGGACCGGAGGTGCTTTCATGGCGCGGTTGGTCGATCTGAAAATCGGGACCAAGATTTCCCTCGGCTTCGTAACGTTGATAGCCTTGGTTTGCGCCGTATCCGCGATGTCCTATTACAACGGACACATCTTCTCTGGCGCGATTTCCGAGTATTCCCGTGTTTCCGCCAATGGTGAACGGGTTCGTGATCTCGGCACGACCCTTTCCGAGATCGAGGGCGAACTCGCCCTTTACGTCACCGCTTCCGACGCCGCCGACGCCGAACGCATTCAGCGAAAACTCGCCGAACTCAGCAGCGGCGTCGCCGCCCTGCGCGACGGGATGCGCAATCCCGCCCGGCGCGCAATGGTGGAACAGGCGCAAGCCTCGGCCGACACCTTGATTGCCGCCTTCGACCACCTCGCCGCCGAGGAGGGCCTCCGCGCCAAGGAAACCGACGACGGCATCGGCAAGATCGGCCCGCAGCTCCGTTCCGCGCTTGTCGACGTGCTCGGCCGCACCTCCGGGATGCGCGCGTTCGAAGCCGCGGCGGCCACCGGCGCGGCGCTCGAAGCGCTGATGACCACGCGGATCGACGCGGTGCGTTATCTGCGCACGCCCGACGACATGCTCGCGGCGGCGATGCGCGCGGGGATGGCACGCTTTCTGATCCTCGCCGGCAAGCTGCCCGACGCGATGCCGGACGCCGAGCTGCACGACCGCACCGAGATTTTGCTCGCCCAGGCGCAGGCCTATCAGGCGTCGTTCGACCGCGTCGTGGCGCGGCGCAAGGCAGTGAAGGAAATCGCCGACGGCGAGGTCGCTCCGGCGACGGCGGCGCTCCGCGCCAAGCTCGCCGAGGTGCGCAACGGCCAGACCGCCAACCTCGCCGCCACCCTCGCTGGGGTGCGCGCCGATCAGGCGCGCGGCGCCGCTCTCAATCTCGCCCTGACCCTCGCGGCGCTGACCATCGGGATCGCGGCGGCGGTGGTGATCGGGCGCGGCATTTCGGTGCCGGTGCGGCGGATGACCGCGGCGATGGGTGCGCTCGCCAAGGGCGATCTCGACGCCGAGGTGCCGGCGCGCGGGCGCAGGGACGAGGTCGGCGAGATGGCCGAAGCGGTGCAGGTGTTCAAGGACAACGCCCTCCGCGTCGCCGAACTCGAACGCGCGAGCGAGGCGCAGAAGCGCCAGGCCGAGGCCGACCGCCGCGCGGCGATGAAGCAGATGGCCGACGAGTTCCAGGAGAGCGTCGGCGGGGTGATCGAGCGCGTCGCCGCGGCGGTGACGCAGCTTCAGGCGGCCTCGGGACAGATGGCGAGCACCGCCGCCGAAACCAGCGCGCAGGCGACCACCGTCGCCGCCGCCGCCGAGGAAGCCTCCGCCAACGTGCAGACGGTGGCGAGTGCGACCGAGGAGCTCGCCGCGTCGATCGAGGAGATCGGCAAGCAGGTGGCGCACGCCGCGGTGGTCGCGGGGCAGGCGACGCAGCAGGCGGAGGACGCGGGCACCGCGATCCGCAGCCTCGCGGTCAACGCCAACCGCATCGGCGAGGTCGTCGACCTGATCACCGACATCGCCAGCCAGACCAACCTCCTCGCCCTCAACGCCACGATCGAGGCGGCGCGCGCGGGCGAGATGGGCAAGGGCTTCGCGGTGGTCGCCGGCGAGGTCAAGAGCCTCGCCAACCAGACCGCCAAGGCGACCGAGGAGATCGCCGGGCAGATCGCCGCGGTGCAGACGGGAACTTCCGCGGTGGTGCGCGCGGTCGAGAACATCAACACCGTGATCGGCGATCTCGGCAGCGTCGCCGCGGCAGTCGCCTCGGCGGTGCAGCAGCAGACCGCGGCGACCGCGGAAATCGCCCGCAACGTCGAGCAGGCGGCGAGCGGCACGCACGAGGTGTCGGCCAACATCCAGTCGGTCGAGACCGCCGCTCACGAGACCGGCGCGGCCGCCGCCGAAATCAACACCTCCGCCACCGAGCTGTCGCGTCAGGCCGAGTATCTGCGCGGCGAGGTCGTGCGCTTCCTCGATCAGGTGCGTGCCGACAAGACGCAAATGAAGCTGATGTCCTGGCACCCCGAGATCGAGACCGGCGTCGAGCGGATCGACGACGACCACAAGAAGCTCGTCGACCTGATGAACCGCGTCCACGCGCAGATGGCTTCGGGCGAGGGGCTGCACGACGCGGCGCGCGTGATCGAAGCGTTCGCCACGCTGTTCGAGGGGCATTGCGCCGCGGAAGAGGATCTGATGATCCGCACCTCGTATCCGCAGGCCGCCGCGCACCGGCGCGCCCACCAGGACATGTTCGAACATCTGGATCGCCTCCGTGGGCTCGTCGCCGCACGCGACGTGACGGCGGGCACGGAGGTACTGCAACATCTGGCCGCCTACCTGCGGGAGCACATGCTGAAAGCCGATCTGGCCATGGCTGAGCATGTGGTTCGAGGCGGTCCGATGGCGCGGGTGGCCTGATCGTCGCCCGCCAATACCCACGGCCGGGTTCCCCCTACACCCCGGCCGAGACCCGATGACCTCCCCGAAAATCGGGCATTTGGGACGTCAGAGTACTGGTACCGAGCAAGCAACCTTGTTGAGTAGCGTTACGTTTCTCCTGTCGAATGGTTTCGTACCCGGCCTTCGCACCCGCGGAGGCCGGGATTTTTCATTCGGCGAGGCGCGCCGCGAGGGCGTCGATTTCGGTCTCGGCGAAGACTCGCACGCCGTGGCGCACGAGCAGCGCCGCCGTCACCCCCATGCCCGCGCGCAGGGTGCCGTCGAAGCGTCCGGCGTGAACGCGGCGGACGCCGCAGCTCGGGCTGCGGTCGGCGAGGAGGGCGAAGGCGCAGCCGTGCGCCTGCGCGGTTGCGAGCGCAAGACGGGCGGCGGCGAGGAAGGCGGCGGTGCGGTCGGCGCCGTCGCGGTCGCGGATCGCGCCGCGTCCGTCGAGCACCGCGTCGGCGTCGTCGCCGGGGGCGATCTCGGCGGCGGGGCGGGGCGTCGGCAGGCCTGCCGCGCATTCGGGGCAGAACCGCACCAGACGGCCTTCGGAGGCCCAGCGCGCGAGCGCGGGGTGGGCGAGGGTGCGCGCGCCGCCGTCGAACCGCACCGGCTCGCCGAGCAGGCATGCGCTGACGAGGATGCGGCGCATCAGCGGTTGCCGGTGCGCGCCTTGAGTTCGCGCACCGCCTCGCGGACGAAGGCGAATTCGTCGGCGCGCATCGGGATCAGGCCGGAGCGGAACAGGCGGCCCTCGGGGCCGATCATGTTTTCGGCGAGAAACCGTTCGACGAACTCCATCAGCCCGGGGATGCGCCCGATGTGCGCGACCTTGACGTAGAGATAGAGCGGCCGCGAAAGCGGGTAGTTGCCGTCCTCGAGGCTTTCGTCGGAGGGGGCGACGCCCTCGACCGGCAGGCCCTGGAGGCGGTGGATGTGGCGCTTGAGGATGCCGTAGCCGATGATCCCGATCGCCTGCGGATCGTCGAGCAGGCGGCGGGCGATCATCTCGTCGTCCTCGCCCGCGTTGACGTAGGCGCCGTCCTCGCGCACGTGGCCGCAGACGTCGCGGACCTCGGCGTCGGGGGCGGAGACCGGCAGGTCGGCGCAGCCCGGGTTCATCACCAGATGCACGAACACGTCGCGGGTGCCAGAGGTCAGCGGCGGACCGTAGATGCGGATCGGCGTCGCCGGGAGGGTCGGCGAGATGTCGGACCACAGGCGGTAGGGGTTGGCGACGAGCTTGCCGTCGACCTTCACCGAGCGCGCCACCGCGCGCCACAGCGTCGCGCGGCTGACCGCGAAGCGCGAACCTTCGAGGCTGCGCGCGAGCACGATGCCGTCGTAGCCGACCTTGAACTCGGCGATGTCGGCGATGCTGTTGGAGAGGCAGTGCTCCTCCTCGATCGGGGTGATCCGCCGCGACGCGGCGATCAGGTCGGGCGAATTGAGCCCGACGTCGGAGCAGAAGATCTTGAAGCCGCCGACGGTGCCGGTCGCCTCGATCACCGGCGCGCGGAAGGGCGTGTCGCGGCCGAAGTCCTCGGCGGCCTCGGCGAGGTAGGCGTACATCGTCGAGCTGCCGACGATACGCAGGGTCTCGCGTTCGGCGGCGGCGGCGGGTGCCGCCCCCAGCGCGGCGAAGAGAATGACGGCGAAGAGGCGGCGAAGCGGCATGGTCGGGCGTCCGGTCAGGAGGTGAGCGGAATCAGCGCCCGCAACCCGAGAAAGATACCGGCAGCCAGCACCGCCGACAACGGCACCGTGATCAGCCACGCGGCGACGATGGTTTGGAGGTGGCGGCGGCGCACCAGGCGGCGCTTCTGCGCCTTGCGCGCCTTGGGCCGCGTCGGCCCCGCCGGGGCGATCGGCGGGAAATCGCCGACCGAGTCGAGCGGCAGGTGGAAATCCGAGCGGATGGTGCTGCGCTTGGGGTGCGCCGGGCGCATCACGTTGGCCCAGTACTCGCGCAGGAAACCGACGCCGAACACGCCGCCGACGGCGATGTGGGTCGAGCTCACCGGAAGGCCGAGGGCGGAGGCGACGAGCACCGTCACCGCCGCCGAGAGCGCGACGCAGAAGGCGCGGGTCTGGTCGAGCTTGGTGATCTTCTCGCCGACGGTGCGGATCAGCTTCGGCCCGAACAGCACGAGGCCGAAGGCGATGCCGAGCGCGCCGACCACCAGCACCCACCACGGCAGCGTCACCTTGGCGGCGATGCCGCCGCCCTGCGCCGCGTGGACGATCGCGGCGAGCGGCCCGACCGCGTTGGCGACGTCGTTGGCGCCGTGCGCGAACGAGAGCAGCGCGGCGGAGACGATCAGCGGCATGGTGAACAGCGAGCTCACCGACTTGCGGCGGTTTTCGAGGAACGCCGACTGGCGCGCGACCACCGGCTTCATCACCACCTGGGTGGCGACGCCGGCGGCGAGGCCGAGGCCGAGGGTGACGACGAACGGCGGCTTCCAGATGTGGCCGAGGCCCTTGAGCACGAGGTAGATGGTGAAGCACGCCGCGAGCACCGCGATCAGCGGCGGAATCCAGCGCCGCGCCGCGGCGATGCGGTTCGGCTGGTAGAGAATCGCAACCTTGATGAAGGCGAGGAAGGCGCACGCGACGAGGCCGCCGAGCACCGGCGAGACCACCCACGAGAAGATGATCGAGCGCATCGTGTCCCAGGCGATCGCGTCCGCGCCCGCCGCGACGATGCCCGCGCCGACGACGCCGCCGACCACCGAGTGGGTGGTGGAGACCGGCGCGCCGATCGAGGTGGCGATGTTGATCCACAGTGCGGCGGCGAGCAGCGAGGCCATCATCGCGAGGATGAAGGTGTCGGGATCGGAGACCTGGGCGGGGTCGATGATGCCCTTGGAGATCGTCGAGACCACGTCGCCGCCCGCGATCACCGCGCCCGCGGCTTCGCACACCGCGGCGATCGCGAGCGCGCCCATCATCGAAAGCGCGCGCGAGCCGACCGCCGGACCGACGTTGTTGGCGACGTCGTTGGCGCCGATGTTGAGCGCCATGTACGCGCCGATCACGCCCGCGACGACGACGAACCAGTAGGCGTTGCCGGTGCCGCCCAGGGTGAGGGTGAACACCAGCACCCCGATCATGAAGAGGCCGCCGAGGCCGATCGCTCTCTTGAAAGTGCCGAGTTGCCGGGTCGCATCCTCGAGCTGAGAGATGCGCTTCAGATCCTTGGAAAGAGTGTCAGCCACCGAACCCCCGCGTCCGGCTCGCCCTTGGCGGGGAGCCGCTGTCATCGAATTGTCGCGGAAGTGTCATACTGATTTTGGCGCGGTGTGTCACGCGCCGCGAATGCCCGGGCGTTATGCCGCCCGGGCATGGCGCCATGCTCAGGCGGCGAGGTCCGCCGCGAGTTCGGCGGCGCGCTTGAGCGCCTGGGTGCGGGTCGGAAGGCGGTTTTCGGCGGGCACGTCGTCGAGCACGCGCATCGCTTCGAGGTGCGAGACCGCGTCGTTGCCCGCGCCCGCGACGATCACCGCGACGTTCTGGCTGAGCGCGCGCTGCACCAGCGCGTCGATCGCCATTACCGACGAGGTGTCGAAGCTGGTCTGATCCGAGCAGTCGATCACGATCGCCTTTTCGTCCTGGAAGTCCGGCACCGCGAGGGTGATGCGCTTGGCCGAGCAGAAGCTGAACGCGCCGTTGAAGTGGACCAGCATGATCCGGCCCTTCGCCGAGGCGAGCACGGCGCGGTCGACGTCGGTCATCGGCACGCTTTCCCAGTCCTTGCCGATGACCAGGAGGTTCTTCACCTGCTCGTCGGACATCCGCGCCGCCGACAGCATCGAGGCCATGATGATGCCGACGCCGACCGCCATGATCAGGTCGACGAGCACGGTCAGCACCAGCACCGTCACCATCACCGCGATGCCGGTGATGTCGTCGCCCTTGAGGCGCTTGAGGTAGTCCCAGTCGATGATGTCGTAACCGACCTTGAGGAGGATGCCGGCGAGCACCGCGAGCGGGATCTTCTCGGCGAGCGGCGCGAGGCCGGCGACGAGGGCGAGGAGCACGAGCGCGTGGATCGTTCCCGAAAGCGCGGTGCGGCCGCCGGCGCGGATGTTGACCATGGTGCGCATCGTCGCGCCCGCGCCGGGGATGCCGCCGAACAGGCCCGCGACGACGTTGCCGATGCCCTGGCCGATCAGCTCCTTGTCGGAGTTGTGGTGGGTGCCGGTGACGTTGTCGGCGATCAGCGAGGTGAGCAGGCTGTCGATGGTGCCCAGAAGCGCGAGGATGAACGCCGACATCAGGATCTGGGAGAAGGTGCCGAGGGTGATGTGCGGCACGTGCGGGGTCGGCAGGCCGGTCGGGATTTCGCCGATCACCGGCGCGCCGCCGAGGAAGAACACCACCGCGAGGGTGCCGACGATCAGCGCGATCAGCGGCGAGGGCACGATCCGCGCGATCGCCTTCGGGGTGAAGCAGACGATCGCGAGTGTGGCGAGGCCGACGATGGTGGCGTCCCAGTTCGGGTTCGAGACCGCGGCGGGGATCATCTCGATCGCGTTCAGCACGCCGTGCTTCGATGCCTCGTGGCCGAACAGCGGCGCGACCTCGATGGCGATGATGATGCAGCCGATGCCGCTCATGAAGCCGGAGATCACGGTGAACGGCACGAACGCGACGTAGCGCCCGAGCTTGAGCACGCCGAAGGCGATCTGCAGCGCGCCGCCGAGCATCACCGTGGTGAAGGCGAGCGCCGGGCGGTCGGCGAAGTGGGTGAAGATCGAAGCCATCACCACGGTCATCGGGCCGGTAGGGCCCGAAACCTGGGTGTTGGTGCCGCCGAACAGCGCGGCGAACAGGCCGACGAAGATCGCGCCGTACAGGCCCGCGATCGCGCCGACGCCCGAGGCGACGCCGAAGGCGAGCGCGAGCGGCAGGGCGACGATCGCGGCGGTGACGCCGCCGTAGAGGTCGCCGCGCAGATTGTTGAAGCGGACGCCGGTGATGGCCCCGAGCATGGAGCCGTTTGCGCTACCCATCGATGTCTCTCCTGACTGAAACGCTGCCGCGCGGCGTCTTCGAACGGCGCGCGGAACGCGGCCGTCGCCACAGGCGTCGTGGGCGATTCGCGGGTGCGTTCTTATCATACTTGGCACCGGATTTCCCGCCAAAAGAGGGCGCGCGCGGCTTGACGGGGGGCGGTTCTGCCGCGACATTCTTCCCAAGCGTGCGGTTGCGCGCCACGGGTGCCGCAATCGGGCGGGCCCGGAATCCCCCGGCGTTTCCGTCGCCGTCCGTGCCTTCGGGCGGACCGCGCGGCCGATGCGCCGGTTCTCGGAGACGTTCTCATGGCCCGCGTTTCAGGTACCTTCAACAGCCCGCTATTGCTCGGGTTCGACCACTTCGAGCGGATGCTCGACCGGATCTCCAAGACCTCGGCGGAAGGCTATCCCCCCTACAACATCGAACAGGTGGCCGAGGACGGCCTGCGCATCACCCTCGCGGTCGCCGGGTTTTCCGAGGCGGACCTCTCGGTGACGCTCGAGGCCAACCAGCTCACCGTCGCCGGGCGCATCGCCGGCGACGAGACCGAGCGGGTGTTCCTCCACCGCGGCATCGCGGCGCGTCAGTTCCAGCGCAGCTTCGTGCTCGCCGAGGGCATCGAGGTGACCGGCGCGGCGCTCGACCGTGGCCTGCTGCACATCGATCTGCGCCGTCCGCCGCCGGAGACCCAGGTGCGTCAGATCAAGATCGGCAAGGGCGCGCCCGCACCCGCGACGATGACCATCGACGCCAAGAACGACGCCTGAGCGGCGCCCGCACGAAAAAAAGCCGGAAGCGTCGCTTCCGGCCTTTTTTCTGGGAATTCCGTGGCGGTCACGCGGCGCGGGAACGCTCGGAATCGAGGAGGAGGGCGTAGAGCGCGTCGGCCTCGGTGGCGCCGCGCAGCTTTTCGCAGATCCCCTTATCGCGCAAAAGGCGCGAAACCCGCGCCAGCGCCTTGAGATGGTCGGCTCCCGCGCCCTCGGGGGCGATCAGGAGACAGATCAGGTCGACCGGATGGTCGTCGATGGAGTCGAACTCCACCGGGTGTTCGAGACGCGCGAAGATGCCGAACAGGCGGTCGATACCGGTGAGCTTGGCGTGCGGGATCGCAATGCCGTTGCCGACGCCGGTCGAGCCGAGACGCTCGCGTTCGAGCAGGCCTTCGAGAATCGTCCCTTCCTTGATGCCGGTGACTTCGGCGGCCTTCTGCGCAAGCAGCTGCAGCGCCTGCTTCTTGCTGTTTGCCTTAAGGGCGGGAATCACCGCGTTGGGTGCGATCAACTCTGCAAGGGTCATCGTTATCCTCGGTCCATCCACGCGATCCGGCGGTGCCGTGGGCGCTTGTGCGCGCCGTTCTTGTTGAGGGCGAAGCCGCGTCGCGTGGACGCGGCTTCCGGCTCTGCCGGAGGCGGCCCGGAGGACGCCTCAGAGTGCGCGTGACGGTTCAGCCTTTACCGTTGGTTGCCTCTGGATCAATCCAACCGATGTTCCCGTCCTGCCGACGGTACACCATGTTGAGACGGCCGTGGGAACTGTTCCGAAACAGAATGGCGTTTGTGTCGGAAAGGTCAAGACGCATTACCGCGCCCGAGACCGAGCACTCCGGGATGTCGGTCGCCATCTCGGCGATGACGACCGGGCTCTCCTCCTCGGCAGGGAGTTCGCCGTCCTGCGGTTCCGGGCGAATGATGAACTGCTGCGCGAGGATGCTGTCGTCGGGCTTGGCTTTCGGGTGGTTGGTCAGTCGGCGCTTGTAGCGGCGGAGCTGCTTGGCGATTTTTTCGCAGGCGCCGTCGAGCGCGCCATAGGGGTCGGGGCCTCCTGAGGCAGACTGCAAGGTCAGTCCGCGAATCGGGTGGACCGAAATGTCGGCCTTCACCAGGTGGGCGTCCTTCGAGATGATCACCGCGGCGTCGATCGCGCGGTCGAAATACTTCTCGACGAGCTGGGACAGGGTGGCTTCCGCATGACCCCGGAATGCGTCTCCGAGATCGATCTGTTTGCCTTTGACCAGAATTTCCATGGCGTCCGTCCTACCTGACAGCGGCGCTTTCGGCCCCGAAGCTTCGCGGGCCGCGGCGCGCCCGATGATACCGTTTATCGCATCGGAGAGCCGAGCTTCCGCCAGAGCGGCGGCAAGCTATAGAGGTCTCCGGAGTTCGTCAAGATTGTCCCTCGTCCGTTGTTGGTCCCCATACCTATGAATATGGGTACGGATCGCCCGGTTGTCGGCGGTAGCGGCACGAAAAATCGGATTCAGGAGAGGCGGAGTTTCTTGTCGCGGCGGCGCTGCGAGGAGGGCGCGATCTTCATCGCCTCGCGGTATTTCGCGACCGTGCGGCGGGCGATGTCGATGCCGTCGGACTGCAGCATTTCGGCGATCCGGTCGTCGGAGAGGACGGCGTCGGCGGCCTCCGCCTCGATCAGCGTGCGGATCTTGTGGCGCACCGCCTCGGCGGAGTGGGCGGCGCCGCCCTCGGTGGAGCCGAGCGCCTGGGTGAAGAAGAACTTGAGCTCGTACACGCCCCGCGGCGAGGACAGGTACTTGTTGGTGGTGACGCGCGAAACGGTGCTTTCGTGCATCCCGATCGCCTCGGCGATATCGCGCAGGATCAAGGGCTTGAGCGCGGAAACGCCGTGGCTGAAGAAGCCCGACTGCTGGCGCACGATCTCGCTCGCGACCTTGAGGATGGTGGTGGCGCGCTGGTGCAGCGACTTGACCAGCCAGTTGGCGGACTGGAACTGCTCGTTGAGGAAGGTCTTGGTCTCGCGGTCGGCCTTGGCGCCGACCTCGGCGTAGTAGCGGTTGGCGACGAGGACGCGCGGCAGGGTGTCGGTGTTGAGCTCGATGATCCAGCCGCCGGCGTTGTCGGGGCGCATCAGGATGTCGGGCTCGACCGGCTGCTCGCGCACCGGCTCGAAGCTCGACGCGGGCTTGGGGTCGAGGCCGCGGATCTCGAGGATCATCTCCGCGAGGTCCTCGTCGTCGATGCCGCACACCTTCTTGAGCCGCGCGAGGTCGCGCCTGGCGAGGAGTTCGAGGTTGTCGAGAAGCGCCTGCATCGCCGGGTCGAGGCGGTTCTTGTCGGCGAGCTGGAGCGCCAGGCACTCCTTGAGTGAGCGCGCGAACACCCCGACCGGGTCGAACCCCTGAACGATGCCGAGCACCGTCTCGACGTCGGCGATCTCGCAGCCGAGCGCGGCGGCGACCGCGTCGAGCTGGCCCGCGAGGTAACCGGCGTCGTCGAGCAGGTCGATGAGATAGGCGCCGATCATCCGCTGCGCCGGGTCGGCGCAGGAGAGGCCCAATTGCGTCATCAGGTGCTGGCGCAGGCTCACCACCTCGCCGACGGTCTGTTCGAGGACGTTGCCCTCGCCGTCGTAGGCGCCGTTGCCGTAGCGGCCGAGGTTGTCGCCCGCGCCGAAGGTCTCGCCCGCGCCGCCGCCGCCGTCCTCGGAGAGGGTGTCGTTGGTGAAGGTGTTGTCGACCTCGACGTCGAGCGGGCCGTCGTCGCCGCCGGTGCTGTCGAGGAGCGGCGCCTCGGGCGCGGCGGTCTCGACCTCGGGCGCGGCGGCCTCGGCCTCGGGGGCGTGGTCGTCCTCGCGTTCGAGCAGCGGGTTGCGTTCGAGCTCCTGCTCGACGAAGGCGGACAGCTCGATGTTCGACATCTGCAGCAGCTTGATCGCCTGCTGCAGCTGCGGCGTCATCACCAGCGACTGCGATTGCCTGAGTTCGAGCTTGGGGGAGATCGCCATGCGCCGCTCTATCCCTACAGGGTGAACCGGTCGCCGAGGTAGACGCGGCGGACGCCCTCGTGGGCGACGATGTCGGCGGGCGAGCCCTCCATCATCACCGTGCCGTCGTAGAGGATGTAGGCGCGGTCGATGATGTCGAGGGTTTCGCGGACGTTGTGGTCGGTGATCAGCACGCCGATGCCGCGGTCCTTGAGATGGGCGACGAGGTTGCGGATTTCGCCCACCGCGATCGGGTCGATGCCGGCGAGGGGTTCGTCGAGCAGGATGAAGCTCGGGCGCGAGGCGAGCGCGCGGGCGATCTCGACGCGGCGGCGCTCGCCGCCCGAGAGCGACATCGCCGAAGCGCGGCGCAGGTGCGTCACCGAGAATTCCGAGAGCAGGGCTTCGAGCTGGGCTTCGCGGGCGTCGCCGTCGGGTTCGACGATTTCGAGCACCGCGTTGATGTTGTCCTCGACCGACAGGCCGCGGAAGATCGAGGCTTCCTGCGGCAGGTAGCCGATGCCGAGGCGCGCGCGGCGGTACATCGGCAGGCTGGTGATCGCGACGCCGTCGAGCGCGATCGCCCCGGCGTCGGGCGAGATCAGCCCGGTGATGCAGTAGAAGCAGGTGGTCTTGCCCGCGCCGTTGGGGCCGAGCAGGCCGACCGCCTCGCCGCGCCGGACGTTGAGCGACACGTCGCGCAGCACCGGGCGGCGCTTGAAACTCTTGCCGAGGCCGGAAACGACCAGACCGGCAAGGGCTTGCGACGGGGCGGTGGACTCGGCCATCGACTCCGGCTGCGGCTGCGGCGCAAGGTTGCTCATAGGGTCCTTTCCGTCGGGTTCGCGGTCCGTCGCGCAGGTCGCCGGGGGCGGGCGCACGAGAGTCGATTATCCGAACCCGTCGGGCGGGTGCAATGCTTTTCTCGATTTGGCCGGATTTTTGCTTGTATCGGTAAAATCTTATTGACCGGGCAGCGGTTCGGCCTTTTTCGGGGTGAAGACGCCGCGCACCGGGGCGGGCTTGTCGGTCTTCGCGCCGGGGGCGGCGGCGTAGAGCGTGCTCACCCCGCTGTTCATGTTGACCACCGCGTACTGGCCCTTGAGGCTGTCGGTGCCGCGCGTCAGGGTGACGTCGCCGAGGATCGTCGCGATCCCGGTCTTGGCGTTGTAGCGGCCGCGCTCGCCGGTCACGGTTTCGGTCTTGGTCTTGATCGTCACGTGGCCGAAGGCGTCGACGGTCTCGACGTTGCCGGTGCCGGCGGCCTTGTTCGCCTGCGGCTTCGCGTTGCCCTCGGCGAAGTAGGCGGTGAGCACGTCGGCCTTGAGGGTGCGGCCCTCGCGCACCACCAGCGCGTTGCCGCGCGCCACCGCCATGCGCTTGGCGCTCCAGTACTCCACCGCGTCGGTCGCGGTGATCGTGGTATCGGGGGTGACGAGCTTGACCTCGGGCTTGCCCTTCATCACCAGCACCGCCGCGTCGATGTCGTAGACCGCGGTGTCGCCGGTGGCGGTTTCGGTCGGCGAGACGATCCGCAGGTGGCCGTCGGCGTCGAGCCGCCAGAGCTCGGTCTTGCCGCCCGCGCCCTCGCGGTAGTGCGCGGTGAGGGTGTCGGCGTAGACCGTGGTGTCGCCGCGCGTCGCGCTCGCGTTGCCGCGCGCGACGAAGCGCTTGCCGTCGCGCATCCACTCGATGCCGTTGTCGGCGAGGACCTCGACCGGCTGGGTGTCGCCGGCGCCGCCGAGGCCGAGCGACTGGGCGTGCGCGGCGGGCGCGAGCGCGATCCCGGCGAGCAGCAGCGCGGCGAGCGCGGCGGCGCGGCGATCAAGGACGTTGGGCATCGGCGTTCACTCCCGGGCGGATGACGAGGCGGGATTTTCCCTTGAACAGAATGCGGCGGCCCTTGTCGATGATGACGAAGCCTCCCTCGCCGCGGACTTCTCCCGCCGGGCCGTGCGCCTCGGCGGGCTGGTCGCCCTCGGCGCGCCCGTCGTGCAGCGTCAGCCGCGCCGCGGGCGTGGCGAAAGCATACCCGTTGTCGTGGAAGATCGACACCCCGCCGGTGAGGGTGAGAATTTCGTCGTCGCGGTCGAATTCGCCTTCGGGGGCGCGCGCGATCACCCAGCCGCCGTCGTTGAGCGCGAGGTCGGCGGCGGGCGCTTCGAGGGCGACGGTGTGGCTGCCCGCCTCGGTCTCGTAGGCGGATTCGGCGGTGACGGTGAAGGGCTGCTTGTCGGCGTCGGTGCCGCGGTAGCGCGCGTTGAGCACGCGCAGGCGGTCGGGGTGGCGCGGGTCGAGGCCGGAGAGGCCGATCTGGAAGCGGTTCTTTTCCGCCTGGAGCTGCGGCCACAGCAGGATCGCGCCGAGCAGGAGGGCGGCGGCGGCGGGCAGCACCAGCTTCATCGCGCGGACGAAGCGGCTGTAGAAGGAATTCTGGCGGCTGCCGGCGGCGCGCGCGGCGGCTGCGGAGAGAAACCGCAGGTCCGGTCCCGGAGCGCGCGGCGGTTCCGGCGCGTCGGGCGCTTGGGCGGCCCGCTCGTCGGTCATGACACCCCGGCGCGCAGACAGTCGTGCATGTGGACGAGGCCGACCGGCTTGCCGTTCTCGACGACGAACAGGCTGGTGATCTTGCGGTCGTTCATGATCCCGAGCGCCTCGGCGGCGAGGCTGTCCGGCCCGACGGTGAGCGGTCCCTTGGTCATCACCGTCCCGGCGGTCTGTTCGAGCAGGTTGCCGGCCATGTGGCGGCGCAGGTCGCCGTCGGTGATGATGCCGGCGAGACGGCCGTCGGCGTCGACGATGCCGACGCAGCCGAAGCTCTTCGCGCTCATCACGATCAGCGCTTCGCTCATCCGCGTGGCGAGGCCGGTGAGCGGCACCTCGGCGGCGCCGTGCATCAGCTCGCGCACCTTGAGGAGGCGCTGGCCGAGCTTGCCGCCCGGATGGAAGACCTTGAAGTCGGTGGCCGAGAAGCCGCGGCGTTCGAGCAGCGCGACCGCGATCGCGTCGCCGATCGCGAGGCTCGCGGTGGTCGAGGTCGTCGGCGCGAGGCCGAGCGGGCACGCCTCGCCGTTGACCGGCAGCGCGAGGACCACGTCGGCGGCCTTGCCGAGGGCGCTGTCGCGGCGCTCGGTGATCGCGATCAGGGGGATCTGGAAGCGCCGCGAGTAGGCGATCATGTCCGCGAGTTCGGCGGTCTCGCCCGACTTCGAGAGCAGGATCAGCGCGTCCTGGCGGGTGATCATGCCGAGGTCGCCGTGGCTCGCTTCGCCGGGGTGGACGAAGAACGACGGCGTGCCGGTGGAGGCGAGCGTCGCCGAGATCTTGCGGCCGATGTGGCCGCTCTTGCCCATGCCGGAGACGATCACCCGGCCGTGCTCGGAGGCGACGACGCGGCCTTCGATCAGGTCGAGGGCGCGGGAGAAACCGGCGTCGAGGTCGGCGCTCATGCGGGTCAGCGCCGCGGCCTCCGCTTCGAGCACGTGGCGGGCGGCGGCGAGATCGGAGGCGACTCGCGGGTCGAGGGGGGCGGCGGAGGAAGAAACGGTCATCGGGCGTGCGTCCAAACCAACTCGGGAACGGATAATCTAATGGGCGAAGATGTCGACTTCATCCCACCCGGCGAGATCGAGCGCGGCGCGGGTGGCGAGAAAGCGATGGCAGGCGGCGGCGAGCTCGGCGCGGCCCTCGCGCGCGAGCAGCGCGTCGAGCTTCGCCTTGAGCGCGTGCAGGTGGAGCACGTCGTTGGCGGCGTACTGCTGCTGCTCGGCCGAAGGCTCGGGCGCGCCCCAGTCGGAGGTCTGCTGCTCCTTCGACAGCTCGACGCCCAAGAGGTCGCGGCACAGGTCCTTGAGGCCGTGGCGGTCGGTGTTGGTGCGGCAGAGCTTGGAGGCGATCTTGGTGCAGTAGACCGGCGCGACGTCGACGCCGAGGTTCTTCTTCAGCATCGCCACGTCGAAGCGGGCGAAGTGGAAGATCTTCACCACCGCCGGATCGGCCATCAGCGCGACGAGGTTGGGCGCGGCGTCGCCGGGCGCGATCTTGACGAGGTGCGCGTCGCCGTCGCCGGCGGACAGCTGCACCAGGCACAGACGGTCGCGATTGAGGTTGAGACCCATGGTCTCGGTGTCCACCGCCACCGAACCGGTGAAGTGCACGGTTTCGGGCAGGTCGCCGTAATGCAGGAAGATTGCCATTGCCGCTCTCGTGCTCCCGTCAAGCGGTGCGCCGTTCGGCGCATCGGAGAGACCGTGCGCCGGAGGTTACGGACGATCCGCTACGGCGTGCGATGGTGCCCAGGAGAAGACTCGAACTTCCACGGTATTTCTACCACAGGTACCTGAAACCTGCGCGTCTACCAATTCCGCCACCTGGGCACTGATCCGCATGGCCTTTAGGGCGAAGGACTTAACCCACGCCCAACCGGGAGCAACCGGTCAGTGAGGCACGGTTTATCGGGGTTTCCCGGATTAAAGTCAACCTCCTTTTTTCCCGCCTGAGGCCCCGAATCTCCGCTAGATCGAAAGTCATAAAAAGTGTAGGACTTTTGGCGGAAATGACATTTGTTTGCGCCCGCCTATATGCTGATGCGGAACAAGGCGCGCCGCGCCGGAACGGCACGCGCGGGCGCACACGAAGGAGGTTCGGGATGGTGACGCGGCGATTGGTGACGGTGTTCGGCGGTTCGGGCTTCATCGGCCGGCACTTGGTTCAGCGCCTCGCCGCCACCGGAGCGGTGATCCGCATCGCGATCCGCTACCGCGAGGACGCGCATTTCCTCAAGACCATGGGCGACGTCGGGCAGATCACCACGCTCGAAACCGACATCGCCGACCCGGAGGAAATCCGGCGCGCGGTCGAGGGCGCGGACTGGGTGGTCAACCTCGTCGGCATCTTCCATCCGCGCGGCCGCCACACCTTCGAGAACCTCCACGCCAAGGCGCCGGGCGAGATCGCCGCCGCCGCCAAGGCCGCGGGGGCGAGCCGCTTCGTCCACATCTCCGCGCTCGGCGCGGACGCCGACGCCGAATCCGCCTACGCCCGCACCAAGGCCGAAGGCGAGCGCGCGGTGCTCGAAGCCTTCCCCAACGCCACGGTGATCCGCCCGAGCGTGGTGTTCGGGCCCGAGGACGCGTTCTTCAATCTTTTCGCCGGGATGGCGACGTTCTCGCCGTTCCTGCCGGTGATCGACCGCCACGCGTGGAGCTTCAAGAGCCTCTACGGCGACGGCGGGCCGAAGTTCCAGCCGGTCTACGTCGGCGACGTCGCCGACGCGATCGTCGCGGCGCTCGAAGGCGAGACCCAGGGCGGCAAGATTTTCGAACTCGCCGGGCCGCACGTCTACACCATGCGCGAGATCATGGAACTGACCCTCAAAGAGACCCGCCGCGACCGCTGGCTGCTGCCGCTCAC
>QKGW01000444.1 GCA_003250275.1 Alphaproteobacteria bacterium | reverse complement strand
AGCGGCGTTAGAACGGAGCTGGCATAATGTTGCGTTAGCGCATGTATGCTGTGGACATACTCGGCTTTGTTTCGCTCGAGATATTCCGTGTATGGCATGGCTTGGTAGGCGGTCATCAGCTTGTCTCTCAAACGGGTTTGCTGAGACATGCTGAATTTTAGAATGCTGCGATTGGTCCATATTCCCAATAGTGTCTTTGACAAGAAGACGACCAGGAGAATCACGCCAACAGTGATTACGAGCTGTTCTCTGTTGAGTTTTTCTAGAATTTCATGGGCAACATCAGGAAGTGAGGCCGAATTCGGGAGAGGTAACCCCATTACAAGGTGGAAATACATCATTATGAGCCCGAGTCCAGCTAAATCGAGAAGAGACGACAGCAGGAACATAAGGGCAATCCACGGCAACTTACGCCGATCGTTTCCGAGCAGAGCCAGGATCTCTCTAAAATATCGGGTCATCTCAGGCCGCAATCTCTCCTGTGGGGCGTCGCGATGGAATGTGCGATTTATATGCCGTAGATGGCATCGTTAGGTTTTCGGAATCAACCGAGCGGTGTTGTTTCATTGTCGAGATGCGCGCAGGCGGTAGGTGATCGTCTTGCGGATCCCTTCGAGGGCGTTCGAGGGCGTACCAGGCGAAGCAGAAGAGCGCGCGCGGCAGCGGCAGGCGTTCGATCTCGCGGTAGACCTTCCAGGTGTAGTGGGCGGCGGAGAGCTTGTTGCTCGAGAGCGAGCCCGCGTGCACGCGATAGAGCCCCAGGCACTGCTGCAGCCCGTATGCCTTGCCGACCTGCCGCACGATCTTCAGCCACAACGCATAGTCCTGGCGCTTACGGATCAGCGGCATCAGAACCAGGCCGCAGACCTCGCGGTCGTACATCGCGGTCAGACAGCCGATCGGCGAGCCGCGCAGCAGCTGCGCGTAGTCGACGCTTTCCGGAACCGAGATGACGCGGCCGGTGCGGTTGCCGTCCGCGTCGACCGCCTGATACGCCGAGAAGCTGAACGCGGCGCGGGTCTCGCGCATGAACGCGAGCTGGGCTTCGAGCTTTTCCGGCAGCCACATGTCGTCGGCGTCGAGAAACGCGATGTAGCGCCCCGTCGCGCGCTCCATCGCGGTGTTGCGCGCCACCGCGCCGCCGCTCCGCTCGGTCAGGCGGTGGAATGCGATGCGGCCGTCGCGCTCCGCCGCGGCGGTCACGATCGCGGCGGTGTCGTCCGACGAGACGTCGTCGACCACGACGAGTTCCCAGTCGCCGAAGGTTTGCGCCTGCACCGAACGGATCGCGTCGCCGATGAAGCGCGCGGCGTTGTACGCGGGCATGATTACGGAAACGGTTGGCGACATTCCGGCTCTCGCGTCAGAGGACATCGTCGCGCCCGAGGGCGTTGCGGTCAGTCACAGTGCCCCTCGGGCCGCGCCGCGAGGTCGGCGGCGACCATTTCGCGGACGAGATCGCGGAACGGCGTGGTGTGCTTCCAGCCGAGGACGCGGTGGGCTTTCTCCGGGTTGCCGAGCAGCAGGTCCACCTCGGTCGGGCGGAAGTAGCGCGGGTCGATGCGGACCCGCACCGCACCCGAGGCGGCGTCGCGTCCGATCTCGTTGACGCCGCTTCCCTCCCAGGCGATGGTCACGCCGGTTTCGGCGAAGGCGAGTTCGACGAACTCGCGGACCGCGTGGGTCTCGCCGGTGGCGAGCACGTAGTCGTCCGCCGCGTCCTGCTGGACGATGCGCCACATCCCTTCGACGTAGTCGCGCGCGTGGCCCCAGTCGCGCTTGGCGTTGAGGTTGCCGAGGTAGAGGCAGTCCTGCCGCCGTTGCGCGATCGCCGCCACCGCCATGGTGATCTTGCGGGTGACGAAGGTCTCGCCGCGGATCGGGCTCTCGTGGTTGAAGAGGATGCCGTTCGAGGCGTGCATCCCGTAGGCCTCGCGGTAGTTCACCGTGGTCCAGTAGGCGTAGAGCTTGGCCGCCGCGTAAGGGCTGCGCGGGTAGAACGGCGTGGTCTCGCTCTGCGGCGTTTCGCGCACCTTGCCGAAGAGCTCGGAGGTCGACGCCTGATAGAAGCGGGTGGTGCGCTCGCGCCCGAGAATGCGGATCGCCTCGAGCAGGCGCAGGGTGCCGAGGGCGTCGGCGTTGGCGGTGTACTCCGGGGTGTCGAAGCTCACCTGCACGTGGCTCTGGGCGGCGAGGTTGTAGATCTCGTCGGGCTGCACTTCCTGCACCAGGCGGATCAGGTTGGTGGCGTCGGTCATGTCGCCGTAGTGGAGGCGGAAGCGCAGGTCGGTTTCGTGCGGGTCCTGGTAGAGGTGGTCGACGCGCCCGGTGTTGAACGACGACGAGCGGCGCTTGATGCCGTGCACGGCGTATCCCTTGCCGAGGAGGAATTCGGCGAGGTAGGCGCCGTCCTGGCCGGTGACGCCGGTGATCAGGGCAACTTTCGGGTTATCGGCCACCGTCGTGTCCTTTGAAGTGGTGCGAGACGAAGTCTTGATAGGCGCGGGCGAGTCCCTCGTCGAGGCCGATCTCGGCCCTCCAGCCGAGGGCTTCGAGGCGGGAGCCGTCCATCAGCTTGCGCGGCGTGCCGTCGGGCTTCGAGGGATCGAGGACGACGCGCCCGGCGTAGCCGACGACGCGCGCGACGAGGCGGGCGAGGTCGGCGATGCTGATCTCGACGCCGCTGCCGACGTTGATGTGCGAGAGCATCGGCTGGGTGTGGGCGCGGTAGACCTCGGGGGCGAGGTTCATCACGTGGACGCTCGCCGCCGCCATGTCGTCGACGTGGAGGAACTCGCGCAGCGGCGTACCGCTGCCCCAGATCGCCACTTCCGGCGCGTTTGCGAGCTTGGCCTCGTGGAAGCGGCGGATCAGCGCCGGCACCACGTGCGAATTCTCGGGGTGGTAGTTGTCGCCCGGGCCATAGAGGTTGGTCGGCATCACGCTGCGGTAGTCGACGCCGTGCTGGCGGTTGTAGCTCTCGCACAGCTTGATCCCGGCGATCTTGGCGATCGCGTAGGGTTCGTTGGTCGGCTCCAGCGGGCCGGTGAGCAGCGCGTCTTCGGTCATCGGCTGCGGCGCGAGGCGCGGATAGATGCAGCTCGACCCGAGGAAGAGGAGCTTCTTCACCCCGGCGCGGAAGGCGGCGTCGACGACGTTCGCCTCGATCATCAGGTTGTCGTAGATGAACTCCGCCGGATAGGTGGCGTTGGCGTGGATACCGCCGACGTGCGCCGCCGCGAGGTAGACCTGGGCCGGGTGCTCGGCGGCGAGGAACTCGCGCACCGATTCCTGGTGGGTGAGGTCGAGCTCAGCGTGGGTGCGGGTGACGATCGCCTCGCGCGGGTGCCCGAGGGCGACGAGACGCCGCACGATGGCGGACCCCACCATGCCGCGGTGTCCGGCGACGTAGATGATCTCCGGGCTCGCCATGCCTCTCCCCTGAATGCGCCTCCCGCCCGTGATAAACCGGGCGGGGTTTCGAGGCAATGGCCGTCAGTGCGCGCCCTGCGGCGCGCAGCCGATCAGGGCGGTGATCGCGGCGAGGTGGTAGCGCACCGCCACCGCGTCGCCCTTCGTCTCGATGTTGAGGCGGAGCAGCGGTTCGGTGTTGGAGCGGCGCAGGTTGAAGCGCCAGTCGCCGAAGTCGAGGGAGACGCCGTCGGTGTCGTCGCGCTTCGGGTTCATCGGCAGGTAGTGGGCGAGGATGCGCTCGGTCGCCGCCGCCGCGTCGGTCTCGAAATTGATCTCGCCCGAGCACGGGAACGCCGCCATCCGTTCGGCGACGAGCTCGGCGAGCGGCTTGCCGGTGCGGCTCACCAGCGCGGCGATCAGCAGCCACGGGATCATCCCGGTGTCGCAGTAGGCGAAGTCGCGGAAGTAATGGTGGCCGCTCATCTCGCCGCCGTAGACCGCGTCCTCCTTGCGCATCCGCTCCTTGATGAAGGCGTGGCCGGTCTTGCAGCGCACCGGCGCGCCGCCGAGGCGCGTCACCTCGGCGATGGTGTTCCATTCGAGGCGCGGGTCGTGGATGATCCGCGCGCCGGGATGGCGGGCGAGCATCGCCTCGGCGAGCAGGCCGACGAGGTAGTAGCCCTCGATGAATTCGCCCGCGCCGTCGTAGAGGAAGCAGCGGTCGGCGTCGCCGTCCCAGGCGACGCCGAAATCGGCCTGGTGATGCACCACCGCCTGGCTGGTGGCGGCGCGCATCTCGGGCAGCAGCGGGTTGGGCACGCCGTCGGGGAACTCGCCGTCGGGCTTGCCGCGCACCAGTTCGATCTGGAACGGCAGGCGCTTCGCCAGCAGTTCGACGATCGGCCCGGCGACGCCGTTGCCGGCGTCGGCGAGAATTCTCAAGGGCCTGAGTTCGGAAACGTCGATGAAGTTCAGCAGGTGGTCGACGTAGGCCGACTTGTCGGCATCGCGCACCGCCTTGCCGACGCGCTTGACCGGCGGCTCGGGCGCGAGCACGCGGTCGCGGATGTCGTTGAGGCCGCTGTCGCCGGAGATTGGCCGTGCGCCCCGGCGCACCAGCTTCATCCCGTTGTAGCCCTTGGGGTTGTGGCTGGCGGTGACCATGATCCCGCCGCCGACGCCGTCGGCCTCGCGGTGCGCGGTCTGGAAGTAGACCTCCTCGGTGGCGCACAGGCCGATGTCGATCACGTCGGCGCCGCCCTGGGTGAGCCCGTCGATCAGCGCCTGGGCGAGCGCCGGGCTTTCGAGCCGCGCGTCGTGCCCGACGACGACGATGCCCGGATCGACCACCTCGGCGAAGGCGCGGCCGATGCGGCGCGCCCGTTCGGGGTCGAGATCGACCGGCACGCGGCCGCGGATGTCGTAGGCCTTGAAGCAGGAAAGCGTCATGCCGGCACCTCCGAAAGCAGCGGTTCGATCTCGCGCAGGTCGACGAACAGCGGGCCGCAGTCGGGCCGCGCCGCGAGGGTGCCGCGGTCGAGCCCGGCGAAGGCGCAGCCGATCTCGCGCGCCGCGTCGCGGTCGTCGAAGCCGTCGCCGACCATCAGGATCTCGGTTGGGGAAAGGCCCTCGGCGGCGAGCACCGCGTGGAGGTTGGGAACCTTGCGGGCGTGGCCGCCGAGCACGCCGTCGAAGCTGCCGGAGGGGTAGCGGCGCTTGACCAGCGCGCGCAGCGGCGCTTCCGGGGTCGCCGAGTTGATCCAGATCTTGAGGCCGTCGCGCTTCAGCCGCGCGAGGATTTCGCTCGCGCCGCTGCGCTCCGGCGCGGCGAGGATGGTGTCTTCGCACCACTGGCCGTAGGCGTCGGCGAGCTCGCCCGCGTCGAGGCCGAAGCGCGCGCCGAACGCGGCGAAGATCGCGTAGCGGTCGCCCGGCGGGTCGGCGAGCAGCGCGGTCATGGTTTCGGCGTGCGCCGGGTCGGTGACGGCGTAGAAGCCCTGGCGCTTGATGCCGTTCGACATCACCAGGGTGCCGTCGAAGTCGAAGACGACGCAGCGGATCATCGCGCCACCCCGCCCATCTCGCAGAGCTTCGCCCAGGCGTCGTCGGGGATCGGCATCACCGAAAGCCGCGACTGCCGCACCAGCGGCAGTTCGGCGAGTTCGGGGTCGGCCTTGATCGTCGCGAGGTCGACGGGGGTGGCGAGCGGCGCCCTGGCCTTGACCCAGACGAGCACGAACTTGCCGGAGGGATCGGTGGGATCGGGTTCCGCCTCGCCGACGATCTCGACGACGCCGACGATGCGCTTCTCCGACACCGAGTGATAGAAGAACGCGGTGTCGCCCGCGCGCATCGCCCGCAGGTGGCGCGCCGCGAGGTGGTTGCGCACCCCGGTCCACGCCTCGCGGTCGACCTGGGTCTGGTCGTCCCAGCTCCACTCGCCGGGTTCCGACTTCAACAGCCAATGGGCCATGATCGCACCTCCCTGATGTTCCCTAGATGCGTCCCCAACCCCCGGAAAAAAAGGGCCTTACTTCGGGAACACCTTCTTGAACGGACGGATCGTCACGCTCTCGAACAGGCCGGCCTTGGCGTAGGGGTCCTGGGCGAGGGTGGCTTCGAGGCTGGCGCGGTCGGGCGCCTCGATCACCAGCAGCGAGCCGACCATCGTCGCGCCGTCGTCGGAGAGCATCGGGCCGCCCGCGACGAGCGGCAGCGCGCCCGCGTATTCGAGGTGGGCGGCGCGGTTGGCGAGGCGGATTTCGAGGGCGCCGGGCTTGTCGAGGCAGGTGACGGCGAACAGCATGGGTCTTCTCCCGTGGTCAGTCGCGCTCGGCGCGGAGCGGCCGCGCGAGCAGGTTGGTGATGGTGGAGCCGATCTCGGCGCCGTCGAACAGCACCTCGGCGATGGCGCAGGCGATCGGCATGTCGATGCCGGTCTTGGCGGCGAGTCCGCGCACCGCGCGGGCGGTGAACACGCCCTCGGTCACGGCGCGGCGTTCGCCGAGCACCGCGTCGAGGCTGCGGCCCTCGCCCAGCGCCGCGCCGAGCGAGAAGTTGCGCGACATCATCGAGGTCGCGGTGAGGATCAAATCGCCGAGGCCGGCGAGGCCCATCAGCGACACCGGCTGCGCGCCGCGCGCGACCGCGAGGCGGGTGATCTCGGCGATGCCGCGGGTGATCAGCGCGGCCTGCGCGTTGTGGCCGAGGTTGCGCCCCGAAACGATGCCGCAGGCGATCGCGAGGACGTTCTTCACCGCGCCGCCGACTTCGGCGGCGATCACGTCCTGCGACCAATAGGGGCGGAAGGTCGGGGTGCCGAGCGCGTGGGCGAGGCGCGCGGCGAGGGCTTCGTCCTCGCAGGCGAGGGTGATCGCGGTGGGCTGGCCCTTGGCGACCTCGATCGCGAAGGTCGGGCCGGAGAGCACGCCCCAGGGGGCCTTCGGCAGTTCCTCGGCGAGAACGTCGCTCATCAGCGCGAAGCTGCCTTCCTCGATCCCCTTGGCGCACATCACCACCGGCGTGCCGGGGCGGTAGTGGCGGGCGAACTCGCGCAGCACCGGGCGCACGAACTGCGCCGGCGTCACCCACAGGATCACGTCGGACTTGGCGATCTCGGCGAGGCTGGTGGTCGCGACGATGCCGTCGTCGAGGGCGATGCCGGGGAGGAACACGCCGTTCTCGTGGGCGGCGTTGATGCCCTCGACGACGTCGGGCTCGTGCGCCCAGATCGTCACCGGACGTCCCGCGCGCGCCGCGGTGATGGCCAAGGCGGTGCCCCACGCGCCCGCGCCGACGATGCCGATCCGTTCCATGAAAACTCCCCGAATTAGGCTTTGATGCCGGCGCCGCGCGCCTTCGGCGCGGTGCCGTCGAGCGGCCAGCGCGGCCGCGGCTTGAAGTCGAGCGGATCGCCGCCGGCGGTGCGCAGCCGTTCGATTCCGGCCCAGGCGATCATCGCGCCGTTGTCGGTGCAGAGTGGCAGCGGCGGCGCGACGAAGGCAAGCCCGGATTTGTGCGCGAGCGCGTCGAGCGCCGCGCGCAGCGGCCGGTTGGCGGCGACGCCGCCCGCGACGACGAGGTGCCGACCCTCCGGACAGGCCTCGCGAAAGGCTTTGAGCGCGGGCTTGAGGCGGGCGCAGAGGCTGTCGGTGATCGCCGCCTGGATCGCGGCGCAGAGGTCGGCGACGTCGGTCTCGGTCGGCGGGCCGGGCAGCTTGTCGAGGGTCTGGCGCACCGCGGTCTTGAGGCCGGAGAAGGAGAAGTCGCAGCCCGGCGCGCCCTTCATCGGGCGCGGCAGCGGAAAGCGCTTGGCGTCGCCGCCCGCCGAGCGGCGCTCGATCTCCGGGCCGCCGGGGTAGGGCAGGCCCATCATCTTCGCGGTCTTGTCGAACGCCTCGCCCGCCGCGTCGTCGATAGTGGTGCCGAGGCGGGTGTAGTCGCCCGGACCGCGCACGATCAGGGTCTGGCAGTGGCCGCCCGAGGTGAGCAGCAGCAGGTAGGGGAACGGCACGTCGTCGGTGAGGCGCGCGGTGAGGGCGTGGCCTTCGAGGTGGTTGACCGCGACGAACGGAATGCCGCGCGCCGCCGCGATCGCCTTGGCGGCGGTGACGCCGACGAGCACGCCGCCGATCAGGCCCGGCCCGGCGGCGGCGGCGACCGCGCCGATCTCGCCGATGCCGACGCCCGCTTCGTCGAGCGCCTGGCGCACTACGCCGTCGATCAGCCCGAGGTGGGCGCGCGCGGCGATTTCCGGCACCACGCCGCCGAACGGACGGTGCGTCGCGATCTGCGAGGCGATCACGTTGGACAGCACCCGCCGGTCGTCGCCGACGATGGCGGCGGCGGTTTCGTCGCAGCTGGTCTCGATGCCGAGGATGATCATCGCTTCGTCAAATACCCCTTTGCAGGCGCGGGGCCAATCTCTACAACAGGTAAAGCGCCGGGGAAAGCCCGGCCAGTCCGTCGATTTACCAGAGTTGTGCGTCCATGTCCCACCCGCTTCTCATCATCGGAACCCGCGGCAGCCCCCTCGCGTTGGCCCAGACCGACATGGTTGCGGCCGCCTTGCGCGCGGCGGTGCCGGAACTCGCGGCGGCGGACGCCATCGCGGTCGAGGTGATCAAGACCAGCGGCGACCGGATTCTCGACCGCCCCCTCGCCGAGGCGGGCGGCAAGGGCCTGTTCACCAAGGAGATCGACGAGGCGATGCTGGAGCGCCGCATCGACATCGCGGTGCATTCGATGAAGGACGTGCCGACCTGGCTGCCCGATGGCATCGACCTGCCGTGCATGTTGCCGCGCGAGGACCCGCGCGACGCCTTCCTGTCGCCGGTCGCCGCCTCGATCGACGCGCTGCCGCCGGGCGCGGTGGTCGGCACCGCGAGCCTGCGCCGCGGCGCGTTCATCCTCGCGCGGCGGCCCGATATCAAGGTGGTGAACTTCCGCGGCAACGTCCAATCGCGCCTGACCAAGCTCGCCGACGGCGTCGTCGACGCGACCCTGCTCGCGCTCGCCGGATTGCGGCGCCTCGGCCTCGCCGACAAGGCGTCGGGGATTCTTTCGGTCGAGGAGATGCTGCCGGCGGTGGCGCAGGGCGCGATCGGCATCACCTGCCGCACCGACGACGCGCGGGTGCAGGAATGGCTGTCGCGCATCGCGGATGCCTCCACCTTCGCGGCGGTGGCGTGCGAGCGCGCCTTCCTGCGCGTGCTCGACGGCTCCTGCCGCACCCCGATCGGCGGTCTCGCGCGCCTCGGCGCCGATGGCCGCCTCGAATTCCTCGGCCGCCTCGCGCGCACCGACGGATCCCGAATTTTCGAAGCCCGCCGTGCGGGCGACGCGGCGGATGCCGAGGCTCTCGGCACCGACGCGGGCGAGGAGGTCAAGGCGGCAAGCCGCTAAAATGCACCACGGAGGAGAGCGATGCGCGTCCTGATCACGCGGCCCCACGAAGACGCCTCCCACACCCGGCACCTGCTCGAGGCCCGCGGCTACGCGGTGATGGTCGAGCCGATGCTCGCGGTGCTGCCGGTGGCGGCGCCGGTGGTCGATCTCACCGGCGTGCAGGCGGTTCTCTTCACCAGCGCCAACGGCGCGCGCGCGATGGCGGCGGCGAGCGGCGAGCGCGACGTGCTCGTCTACACCGTCGGCGACGCCTCGGCGGCGGAGGCGAAGCGCCTCGGCTACACCCACGTGCATCCGGCGGGCGGCGACGTCGCCGCCCTCGCCGCGCTCATCGTTCAAGACCTCGATCCCAAGGCCGGCGCGCTCCTCCACGTCGCCGCCAACGTCACCGCGGGCGATCTGCAAGGCGCTCTGGCGTCACACGGATTCGAGGTGCGCAAGACCCAACTTTACGAATCCCGCACCGCGGTGGCGCTCTCCGACGAGCTCGTCGACGCCTTGAAAACCGCGCGCATCGACGCCGTCTTGTTTTTTTCGCCCCGAACCGCCGAGACTTTCGTTACTCTGGCTAAAAATGCGGGCGTCGACGGGCACTTGGCCGAAGTTACGGCCTATGCGCTGTCGGCGGCGGTGGCGAAGACCCTGCGCGCCGTGCACTGGCGCGCGATCCGCGTCGCCGCGAAACCGGAGCAGGAGGCGTTGCTGGCGGTGCTCGACGAGGACCGGCCGGCGGACGATCAGCATGTCGCGGCCCCCGCGGCGGAGGCAAACGGTGGAGACGAGACGATGACCCCTGAAAAAGAAGCCGAAGGCGAGGCGCCGGTGCCGGCGACGGTCGAGGCGGAGGCCGAGCGCGAGGCCGACGAGTCCCCCGCCGACGAGGCGTCGGGCGAGGAGGTCGAGGAGGAGGCGCAATCGGGCGGCGGCGGCGGACGCTTCGTCACCATCGCGATCCTGCTCGTGATCATCGCGGGTCTGGCGGGCTACGCCTCGATCCCCTACTGGCGCGACAAGGTGCCGGAGCCCTACCGCAGCTACCTGCCGGATCTCCCGGCGAGCGAAACCCGCACCCTGATCGCCAAGCTCGAACAGAACGTCGACGCCAACCGCACCGAGCTCGCCCGCCTGCGCGCCGAGGTCAAGACCCTCAACGGCATGGTCGACGACGTCACCGACGCGATGGTGCCGCCCTCGGGCAACGTCGTCGCCGAGATCGGCGCCCTCAAGGAGCGCCTCGCCGCCCTCGATTCGCGTCTCCGCGCGGTCGCATCCGGCGCGCCCGCGCCCGAAGGCGCTGCGCCGCAGGTCGCGCCGGGCGCCACCGGCGACATCCAGCACCGCATGGACCTGATCGCCGGACGCGTCGAGCAGCTCGCCGAGAACAACAAGGGCCTCGCCTCCAAGATCGAGCAGCGCGGCATCGCGCAGCACGACGAATTCGAAACCCTCGCCAAGCGCGTCGACACCATCGAGGCGACCCGCGCCGAGGCGGCGAGCGTGCTCAAGCTCAACGACCGCATCTCCGAGGTCGAGAACGTCGCCCGCGCGATGGTCTCGCGCCACGACGCCTCGCTCGCCAACCTCCTCGCGGTGGTGCAACTGCGCAGCAAGGCGCAGGACGGCCAGGCGTTCGACGCCGAACTCCGCACCGCCCGTGCCCTCGCCGAGGACAAGGCGGCGTTCGATGCACTGGTCGGGCCGTTCGGCGACAGCGCCGCCGCCGGGGTGCCGACGGTCGCGTCGTTGCGTCAGGGCTTCCTGCGCGTCGCCACCGCCGCCGCCCGCGCCGCCAACGCGCCCTCGGGCGACACCCTGCTCGACAAGACCCTGGCGCGCGTCACCGGCCTCGTCACCATCCGCCGCATCGACGGCAACGCCGATACCGACAGCGTCGGCGCGGTGCTCACGCGCGCCGAGAAGCTGCTCGACGGCGGCGACCTCGCGGGCGCGGCGAAGGAACTGAAGACGGTTCAGGACCCGGCGGTGGCCGCGGCGCTCAAGCCGTGGATCGACCGCGCCGAGGCCCGCGCGCGGCTCGACGCGGCGCTCTCGACGATGACCTCGGACGCGCTCGCCCGGGTCGCCGCGAGCGCGATGCAGCAGCCCGCGCAGAAGACGGGGGGCTGACCGATGTTCCGCATCTTCGGATACCTGATCCTCGTCGCCGCCATGGTCGGCGGAGCGGTGTGGCTCGCCGATCACCCCGGCGACGTGTCGCTGCGCTGGCTGGCGTGGCAGATCGACACTTCGGTGCCGGTGATGATCGTCGCGGTGCTGCTCGCGGCGTTCGTGCTCTACGCGCTGCTGCGCTTCGTCGCGGGCTTCCTCGGCCTGCCCGGGCGGATCGGCCGCAGCCGCCGCGAACGCCGCCAGGTGAAGGGCGCGGCCGCCCTCGCCGGGGCGGTCACCGCGCTCGCGGGCGGCGATGCCGAAACCGCGCGCCGCTGCATCAAGGACGCCGACAAGACCCTCAAGAACCCGCAGCTCACCCACCTGCTCACCGCCGGGGCCGACCGCGCCAAGGGCGACCTCGACGCCGCGCGCGCGCACTACGAAGCGCTGCTGGAAACCCCCGAAACCGAACTCGCCGGTCTGCGCGGGCTGATCGAAACCCTGCCGCCCGACGACCCGCGCCTCGCGGACCTCGCCGCGCGCGCCTACGCCCGCGCGCCGCTCGCCGCGTGGGCGGCGCAGGCCGCCTATCACGAGTTCGTCAAGGCGGGCAAACTCGACGACGCCCAGGCGGTGCTCGAAACCGCGCGCAAGAAGGGCGTGTTCGCCACCGCCGACGCGGACGCCGAGAAGGCCCGTCTCGCGATGACCCGCGCCGAAACCGCGCAGGCGGAAGGCCGCCTCGGCGACGCCGCCAAGCTCGCCCGCCAGGCCCTCGACCTCGCTCCCGAGAACGCCGCCGCGGCGCTCGCGCTCGCGCGCATCCACGTCGCCGACGGCCGCGACAAGAAGGCCGCCGAGGTGCTCGAACAGCAGTGGCGCGCCGCGCCCTCGCCGGTGGTGCTGCGCGCCTACCTCGACCTCTGGAAGGGCGAGGACGCCCAAGCCCAGGCGAAGCGGGTGCGCCAGCTCACCGCCGACAACGCCGATCACCCGGAGAGCCGCCTCGCGCTCGCCGAGGCGCTGCTCCACGCCGAGGCCTACGCCGACGCGCGCGCCGCGCTTTCGCCGCTCGTCGGCCCCGGCGCGACCGCCGCGGTGAACGGTCGCGCGGCGCTGGCGATGGCGCGAATCCTCGCCGCCGAGGGGGCCGATCCGGCGCAGCAACGCGAGTGGATCGAACGCGCCGCCGCCGCGCTCGCGGCGTGACGGAGGCGCTTGCCAAGCGCGGAAAATGTCCGTATCTTCCGCCCCCTCGACTGGTATGCCGGTGTAGCTCAGGGGTAGAGCAACTGATTCGTAATCAGTAGGTCCACAGTTCAAATCTGTGCACCGGCACCAGTTCCCGCGCGGCAGCGCCCCACACCCTTTGGGCGACGCGGATGTCCGAAACCGGCGATCTCTCACCGACGATGCTGTCGCCCGAGGCGCTCGAGCGCCTGGGGGCGAGCCTCCGCCATGCGCGGCGGATGCGCGGTCTGCGCCTCAAGGACCTCGCCGCGATTTCCGAATGTTCCGAGAGTATGCTCTCGAAGATCGAGACCGGCCGCGCCGTGCCCTCGCTCGCGCTGGTGCGCCGCATCGTCAAGGGTCTCGACGTTTCGCTCCACGACCTCTTCGCCCAGCCGACCGCCGAGGTGCCGCTGGTGCACCGCATCGGCGGCCGCCCGACCGTCGCCGTCGGGCGCGTCGGCGCGCTGCCGAGCGTGATGCTCGAATTCCTGATGCCGCGCGGCGACGGCCTGATGCTCGAGGCCAACATCCACACCGTCAGCCCCGGCGGGTCGTCGGCGGGTGCGACCAGCCACGTCGGCGAGGAATTCGGCTACGTCCTCGACGGCGAGCTCGACCTCACCGTCGATGGCGACACCGTCCGCATCAAGAAAGGCGACTCGTTCGCCTTCCGCTCCGAACGCCCCCACTCCTACCGCAACCCGGGAAATCTGCCGGCTCGGGTTCTCTGGGTGAATACGCCGCCTACCTACTGAGCAGAACCGCCGCCTTCCGCCCGCTGCCGCAGGTGCCATGCGGCGGTATGCGCGGCGTTACGTCGCGCGGAGAGGTGCCGCCGAAATAGGCGGTTTTGGCGGAGAATTAGGCAGCGCTGAAATATCGTGCAAGCCTGTTCAAGTGACTTGAATTCCGCACTTTTTCTGTCAGGCTTGTGCGCCATCGAGCCCCGCCGCTCCGTCGGCACCGGGAAACTGAGGAGCCTCAAGATGAAATCCATCCTGCGTTTCAGCGTCGGCGCGATGCTCGCGGCCGCGCTCGCGGCGGCGCCGCTTTCGGGCGCGTCGGCGAAGGACACCGTGAAGATCGCGTTCATCGGTCCGCTCTCCGGCGGCACCGCGTCGATCGGCGTCGGCGGCCGCAACTCGGCCGAACTCGCGGTGCGCATCCGCAACGCCGATCCGAAGTCGAAGTACCACTACGAGCTGTTCGCCCAGGACGACGAGTGCAAGCCGAACGTCGGCGTGCAGGTCGCGACCAAGGCCGCGGCCGACCGCAAGGTGATCGGCGGCGTGACCCACTACTGCTCCGCCGTGGCGATGAGCACCGTGGACGTCTACCACAAGTTCAACCTGCCGGTGATCGTGTGGGGCGCGGTTCTGCCCGACATCACCTACGGCAACGACTACAAGGAAGTGCACCGCGTCAACGGCACCATGGTCAACCAGAACGAGGTGGCCGCCGACTTCATGACCAAGCACGGCTACAAGACCTGGGTGATCCTGCACGACACCACCGACTACGGTAAGGGTCACAACACCTACTTCTCGAAGTACGTGACCGAGAAGGGCGGCAAGGTCCTCGCCACCTTCGGCGTCACCTCCGACCAGCAGGACTTCACCGCCGAGCTGACCAAGGCCAAGGAACTCAAGCCCGACGTGATCTACTTCGGCGGCCTGACCCCGCTCGGCATCCGCATCCGCCAGCAGATGGACAAGCTCGGCATCGACGCGCAGTTCGAGGGCGTTTCGGGCATCGTCTCCGACGCGTTCATCGAGGGTCTCGATCCCAAGCTCGCCGAGGGCGTTCTCGCCTTCCGCGAAGGCGCGCCGGTCGAGAAGCTGCCGGGCGGCCAGTACTTCCTCGGCGAGTACGACAAGGCCAAGTTCGACCAGGGCCCGGATGCCTACGGCGCCTTCGCCTTCGCCGCCGCGACGATGATGATGGACGCGATCGAGAAGGTCGGCCCCGACCGCAAGAAGGTCACCGCCTACCTCGCCGACATCAAGGACCGCGACAGCATCGTCGGCCCGATCACCTTCGACGACCACGGCCAGAACACCGTCGCGATGATCACCAAGTACGTGATCCAGGACGGCAAGTGGGTGCTGTGGGAAGACAGCGAGTACGCTGCCGGCAAGCGTAAGCTGGTCGCGCCGAAGTAAGCGTGAACGGGGAGCGCCCACGCGGCGCTCCCCCCATTTTCTGGGAACGGGCGGATCGATGGATCTTTTCGGACAATACGTGATCAACGGGCTGATGCTGGGCACGATCTACGCCCTCGTCGCCGTCGGGTTCACGCTGTTTTTCGGCGTGCTCGACGTGATCAAGTTTTCGCACGGCGACGTGCTGATGGTCGGTGCGTTCACCGGCTTCACCGCCGCCGCGGGCGCCGCTGCGCTCGGCTTGAGCCACCCGGCGCTGCAGCTCGCCGCGACCGTGGTGTTCGCGCTCGCGGGCACCGCCCTGCTCGGCGCGGTGATCGCCAAGTGGCTGATCCTGCCGCTCAAGAACGCGCCCCGGCTCAACATCCTCCTCGCCACGCTGATGCTCGGCACCGCGCTGCGCGAGAGCGTGCGCCTGTTCTACCCCGACGGCTCCAACCCCAAGGCGTTTCCCGCGCTGCTGCCGACCTCGGCGTGGCAGTTCGGCCAGTTCACCCTGCGCGTCGACAGCACCATCCTCGTCGTCACCGGCATTCTGGTGATCGTCGGCCTGCACCTCCTGATCAACCGCACCCGCCTGGGCCTCGCGATCCGCGCCGTCGCGCAGGACGAGGAAACCGCGCGGACGATGGGGATCAACTACACCCTGATCGTGCTCGTCACCTTCGCGCTCGGCTCGGGGATCGCCGCGGTCGCGGGCGTGATGGACGGCCTCTACTACAACGAAATCAACTTCGGCATGGGTCTGCTGCTCGGCCTGATCGGCTTTTCCGCCGCGATCATCGGCGGCCTCGGCAACCTCTACGGCGCGATTCTCGGCGGCTTCCTCTTCGCCGCGCTGCAGATGATCGGCGCCGTCGCGCTGCCCTTCGCCTCCGCCTACAAAGACGTGTTCGCCTTCGCCGTGGTCATTGCGCTGATGGCGTGGAAGCCCACCGGGCTGATCCCCGAACGCGCCAGCGACCGGGTGTAACGACATGCTCGACCGTATCTCCCCCTTTGCCGTCGCCGTCCTCGCCGCCCTCGTCGGGGTGGTGTTCGCGATCGTCTTCATGGAACAGGAAAGCGACGTCGCGGTGATCTCGATGGTCGCCGCCGCCGCCGTCGCCGCGTGGTTCGCCGGGCGCATCGGCGTGCCCGAGCGCGTCGCCCGCGCCGCCGAGATCAATCCGGGCGGCGTCTCCGCGATCGCCGCGATCGGCGGCCTCGCGATCATCGCGGCCTACGCCGAGGACCACTTTCCGCTGCTGATGCTCGCCACGGTGATGCTCTACGCCACCGTCGCCCTCGGCCTCAACATCCAGTTCGGCTACGCCGGGCTGGTCAACTTCGCCGGTGCGGCGTTCTTCGGCATCGGCGCCTACACCTCGGCCAAGCTCGTCGGCTCGGGCGTGCCCGCGGTGCTGAGCCTGCCGCTCGGCGGCCTGTTCGCCGCGCTCATCGGCCTGCTGCTGGTGTTCCCGGTGGTGCGCACGCGCGGCCACTACGCCGCGGTGGTGACGATCGCCTTCTCGGTGCTGTTCAAGACCTTCCTCGAGGTCAACGACACCTTCGGCGGGCCGCAGGGCCTGCCGGTGGGGGCGATGAACCTGTTCGGCTGGGACTTCGGCGAGAGCCCGACGCTGTTCGGCATCGAGGCCTCGTTCTACCTCAACTACGCGCTCGCCGCGTTCGTCATCCTCGCGCTCGCGTTCACCCTGGTGCGGCGGCTCGAACGCTCGTGGCTCGGTCTCGCGCTCGACGCGGTGCGCCTCGACGAGACCGGCGCCGCCTGCTACGGCATCGGCATCCGCCGCGCCAAGATCTTCGCCTTCGTTCTCGGCAACGTGATCATCGGCGTCGCCGGCGCGCTCTACGGCTGTATGCAGGGCTATGTCGCGCCGACCAGCTTCACCTTCTCCGACAGCCTGATCTTCGTCGCCATCGTGCTTCTCGGCGGCATGGGCAGCCCGTGGGGGATGATCCTCGCCGCCGCGATCGTCGTGGTGCTGCCGGAGAAGCTCCAGGCGATCCAGGAATACCGTTTCCTGCTGTTCTCGATCGTGGTGATCGCGATCCTGTTGTTCCGCCCCTCGGGGCTGCTGCCGCGCCGGGTGCGCCGCTATTTCCCGGAGGGTGGGCGATGAGCGCCGAGATGCTTCTGGACCTCGAAGGCGTCGCCAAGAGCTTCGGCGGCGTGCGCGCCCTCAACGACGTCTCCTTCAGCGTCGGGCGCGGCGAAATCCTCGGCCTGATCGGGCCGAACGGCTCGGGCAAGACGACCTCGTTCAACGTGCTGACCGGCCTCTACAAGCCGGACGGCGGCAAGGTCGTGTTCGACGGCGCGGACCTCACCGGGGCAACGCCCCAGGCGGTCTACCGCGCCGGCATCGCGCGCACCTTCCAGCGCTCGCGCCTGTGCCTCGAACTCTCGATCTTCGACAACATCATGGTCGGCAACCACGGCCGCCTGAACCAGGGCCTGTGGCACAACCTCTTCGCCCGCAAGGCGCTCAAGGCCGAACACGACGCGGCGTTCGCCGAGGCGCGCGAACTCGTCGCGCTGTTCAGCCCGGCGCTCGCCGACACGCTCTACGAGTCGGTCGGCGCGCTGCCGATGATCGAGCGCCGCCGCATCGAGATCTGCCGCGCTTTGATCGCGCGGCCGAAGCTGTTGCTGCTCGACGAGCCCTCGGCGGGCATGACCCACGATGAAACCCACCAGCTGATGAGCGATATCCTCTCGGTGCGCGACCGCCTCGGCGGCTTGACGATCATCCTCGTCGAGCACGAGATGGGGGTGATCGAGCGGGTTTCGGACCGTTGCGTGGTGTTGAATTACGGCGAGAAGATCGCCGAAGGCACCTACCAGGAGGTCGCTTCCGACCGCCTGGTGCAGGAAGCCTATCTCGGTTCGGCGTGAGGTGAGAGACATGGACGCGCAAACTCCGGCCATCGAAATCTCGGGCCTCCACACCGCCTACGACAAGGCGGACGTGCTGATCGACGTGTCGCTGGTCGCGAAGCCCGGCGAGATCACCTGCCTCTTGGGCTCGAACGGCGCGGGCAAGACCACGCTGATCCGCTCGATCCTCGGGCTCACCCCGCCGCACGCGGGCAGCATCAAGATCTTCGGCGAGGAGATCGCCGGCGAGCAGACCCACAAGGTGATCGCGCGCGGCGTCGCGTGCATCCCCGAGGGGCGCAAGATGTTCCCCAAGCTCACGGTGGTCGAGAACCTCCGCCTCGGCGCCTATCAGGAACCCTCGGAAGCGGAGATCCGTCACCGCCTCGCCGAGGTCTACGAAACCTTCCCGCGTCTCGCCGAGCGCCGCAACCAGCTCGCCGGCACGATGTCCGGCGGCGAGCAGGCGATGGTGTCGATCGGCCGCGGCCTGATGGGCAAGCCGCGCGTGCTGATCATCGATGAGCCGTCGCTCGGCCTCTCGCCGCTCTACGTGAAGGAAAACTTCCGCATCATCGAAGGCATCCGCGACAAGGGTCTGACGGTGTTCCTGGTCGAACAGAACGTCCACCAGACGCTCGCCATCGCCGATGCCGGGTACGTTCTGTCGGGCGGCCGTCTGGTCGCCGGCGGCACCGCGGCGGAACTCAAGTCCAACGCCGAGTTCCACGCCGCCTATTTCGGGTAGGACAAACATCATGACCGAACTTTCCCCCGCCGTCGCGCTCACCCGCGAACTGGTCGCGTTCAACACCGTCAACCCGCCTGGCGCGGAGCTTGCCTGCGTCGAGCACCTGGTGCGGCGGTTGGAGGCCGTGGGGTTCGAGTGCGCGGTGCTGCCGCTCGGCGACGGGCGCGCCAACCTGCTCGCGCGCATCGGCCGCCGCGACGCGCCGGGCCTGGTGTTCACCGGTCACGTCGACACCGTGCCGCTCGGCGCGAAGCCGTGGAGCGTCGATCCGTTCGCGGGTGAAATCCGCGACGGCCGCCTCTACGGGCGCGGCAGTTCCGACATGAAGTCCGGGGTCGCGGCGTTCGTGATCGCCGCGGCGGCGTGCGCGGATGCGCTCAAGGACGGGCCCGAGGTGGTTCTGGCGATTACCGCGGGCGAGGAAACCGGCTGCGACGGCGCGCTCGCGATGGCCGCGGGCGGGGTGCTGCCGAAGGCGGCGGCGCTGCTCGTCGGCGAGCCGACCGGCAACCAGCCGATGATCGGGCACAAGGGCGCGCTCTGGCTCAAGGCCGAAACCGCGGGCGTGACCGCGCACGGCTCGATGCCGGAACTTGGCGACAACGCGGTCTACAAGGCGGCGCGCGCGATTTCGCGGCTCGCCGATTTCGACTTCAACGTCGCGCGCCACCCGGTGCTCGGCAAGCCGACCCTCAACGTCGGCAAGGTCTCGGGCGGTCTCAACATCAACTCGGTGCCCGACCACGCGGAAATCCTCGTCGACGTGCGCACCATTCCGGGCATGAACCACGCGCAGGTGCGCGACGGGCTCACCGGCCTGATCGGCGAAAACGCCGAGATCAGCACCCTGTTCGACCTGCCCGGCGTGTGGACCGAGCCCGACGCGCCGTGGGCGGCGCGCGCGATCGCCGCCACCTGCGCGGTGCTCGGCCAGCCGTTCGCGCCGCAGTCCGCGCCGTTCTTCACCGACGCCTCGGTGCTTACCCCGGCGCTCGGCAACCCGCCGACGATCATCCTCGGCCCCGGCGAGACCGGCCAGGCGCACCAGACCGACGAATACGCCGAAGTCGCGAAGATCGAGCAGGCGGTGGAGATCTACACCGCGATTCTCGACGACTGGCGGAGCGTCGGGCGATGACTCCCGAACCCTGCGATCTTTCCGCGACCGCTGCGCGTGCGGCGCTCGCCGCCGGCATCCTCACCGCCACCGCGCTCGCGGAATCCTGCCTCGCGCGCATCGCCGCCGCCGAGACCGAGCTGCAGGCCTGGGCCGCGCTCGA
>QKGW01000323.1 GCA_003250275.1 Alphaproteobacteria bacterium | reverse complement strand
CCGAGCAGGCCGACGAAGATCACCGCGAGGTTGGCGACGAAGGTGGCGGAGAGGATCAGCCACACCATGTCGGCGCTGGTTTCGAACAGGCGCGGGCCGGGCTGCAAGCCGTGGATCATCAGGCCGCCCAGGAGCATCGCGGTGACGGTGTCGCCGGGGATGCCGAGGGTGAGGAGCGGGATCAGTGCGCCGCCGGTGACGCCGTTGTTGGCCGCCTCCGAGGCGACCACGCCGCCGGGCGCGCCCTTGCCGTAGCGGGCGCTGTCCTTGTCGAAGCGCTTCGCCTGGTCGTAGGCGATCAGCGAGGCGACCGAGCCGCCGAGCGCGGGCACGATGCCGGTGCCGACGCCGATGATCGCGGAGCGGACGTTGTTGATCGCCTGTCCGCGCCATTCGCGGAAGCTCGGCAGCATCCCCTTGAGGCTCTCGGGCGCTTTGGCGTGCGGCACGGTGCCGAACAGCGAGGTGAGGAGTTCGGGGATCACCAGCAGGCCGATCAGCGCGGGCATGATGTCGATGCCGCGCATCAGCGACATGGTGTCGAAGGTCCAGCGCCCCTGGCCGGTGATCTGGTCGAGACCGACCACCGAGAGCCCGACGCCCAGGACCGCCGCGAGCACGCCCTTGACCAGGGTCGCGGGAATGATCGAGGCGATGATCGCCATGCCGAGCACGGCGGTGGCGGCGTATTCGGGCGGGCCGAGGCGCAGCGCGACGCGCGCGAGGGTGGGGGCGATGGTGACGAGCGCGATCCACGAGACGAAGCCGCCGACCACCGAGGCGACCAGCGCCCAGCCGTAGGCGCGCGCGGCCTGCCCCTGTTGCGCCATCGGATAGCCGTCGATGGTGGTGACCACGGCGGATGGCGTGCCGGGAATGTTGATCAGGATCGCGGGGATCGCGCCGCCCGCCATCGAGCCGCAGTAGAGCGCGATCATCATCCCGACCGCGAGATCGGTGGGCAGCGGGAAGGTGAGGGGGATGAACAGCGCCACGCCCATCGTCGCGGTGAGGCCGGGGGTCGCGCCGAAGACGAACCCGACGAGCACGCCGAAAAGGATCAGCGCGAGGCCGAAGGGGTGCGAAACCTGCGCGGCGAGGGCGGTGGCGAAAGCGGTCAGGGTATCCATCGAAGCCTCTCCCTCAGCGCAGCGGTACGGCGAGGAGGTGGACGAACACCGCCCACACGCCGGTGCAGAACACTCCCGAGAACGCCAGCGCGACGACGTATCCGGCCGGGGTGCGGCGTTCCTTCGGCATCAGCACCGCGCACATCGCGGCGGTGAAGCCGATCGCCGCGGGCAGGAAGCTCAGCTCCTGCCATGCCGCGACGAACGCGGCGAGGAGGGCGAAGACGATCCCGCCGAGCACCAGGGTGCGGCGCGCCTGCCGGGCGTCGGCGGGGCTTCCGGGCTCGGGCGCGCGCCGCCGGTAGGCGAGAAAGTCCTGGATCAGCATGATCGGGGTAAGGATCCCGACCGCGAGCACGGTGAACTGCGGCAGGCCGCCCGCGCCGATGCCGCCCTGGTACGAGGTCGCGGGGAGCTGGAACGCGGGCGCGGCGAGGACCGCGCACAAGGCGAGGAGAAGCACCGTCACCACGGCGCTGGCGGCCAGTCGCAGTTTCGACATCGTGCTTCTCCTCGGGGCGGGTGGTTACTTCGCGAACACCTGGTCGGCGACCTGCTTGATCGCGGCGGCCACGCCCTCGATTTCCTTGTCGAGTTCGGCGTCACGGATCGGGTCGACGACGAAGCCGTTCTTCGCCGCGAAGTCGGTGAACTGCTTGGAGGTCAGCGCCTTCTCGAAGGCGTCGGCGAGCTTCTTGCGCACCGCCGGGTCAAGACCGGCAGGGGCCTCGATGTAGGCCATCTGCACCACCGGGCCGTAGGGGAAGACGTCGTGGCCCTTCTCCTTGAAGGTCGGCACGTCGGGGAGCACGGCGAGGCGCTTCGGGCCGAACACGCCGAGCGGCTTGAGGTCGCCCGCCTGGATCTGCTGCATCGTCTCGGAGGGCTTGAGCACGCCCGCCTCGATCTGATGCCCCATCAGCTCGGCGACGACGCGCGAGCCGCCCGGATACGGCACCTGGCGATACGGCACGCCGGCGGCGCGCGCGGTCATCGCCGCGAAGATGTGGTTGAGGTTGTTGGTGCCGGGGGTGCCGATCGTCACCTTGCCGGGGTTCGCCTTCATGTGGTCGAGGAACTTCTGCAGCGTATCGAGCTTGCTGTCGCCCGCGACGAGCAGGATCAGCGGATCGACCGACAGGCGGATGACGTGGGTGAAGCTCGAATTCTTGAGGGGCACCCGTTCCTGCGCGATGATCGAAAGCGTCGAGCTGGTGCCGTTGCCGATGGTGTAGCCGTCCGGGCGGGCGGTCGCCACCTGCCCCATGCCGATCGCCCCGGTGCCACCCGGGATGTTCTCGACGACGACGTCGAAGCCTTCCTTCTTGAGGATCGGCTGGAGATAGCGGGCCATGATGTCGTTGGAGCCGCCGGGATTCCAGGGAACGATCCAGCGGATCTCCTTGGTCGGATAGTTCGACTGCGCATCGGCTGGTGCGTTCGCACTCAGAATTGAAACCGACGCCAGCGCCGCAATGGCCAGAGTACGTGCTACCGACATGGTCGTTTCCTCCGTGACTGAAGTCTGTTATAACAGACGACGTACAACTCGTCTTGTCAAGGCGGTTTCCTTGCGGCAGATTGCGCACGTGAATTGCATGGCGGGGCGGAAGGTGGTGAACGGTAAGTGGTTACGGTGATGGACAAGCCCAACGAACTGGTGAAGCTCGAAAGCGAAAGGCTGTGGGATCAGGCTTTCGAACAGCTGAAAAGCGCGATCTACGCCGGGCGATTCGGCCCCGGCAGCGTTCTGCCGCTGCGGAGTCTCGCCGAAACTTTCGGCACCTCGATCACCCCGGTACGCGACGCGGTGTCGCGCCTCGTCAGCCTCGGCGTGCTCGAACGCGGCGCGCGCAACGCCGCGATCGTGCCGTTCGTCACCACCGCGAAGCTCGAAAGCCTTACCCAGGTGCGCTGCGAGATCGAAGGTCTGGCGGCGCGCGAGGCGGCGCGCCACGCCACCCCCGAGGCGGCCGAGGGGCTGGCCGACCAGCTCGCCCACATGAAGGAGCTGATCCGCACGGAATCCTTCGACACTTATCTCGAGGCGCATCGTGCCTTCCACTTCCAGATCTACGCGATGGCGGGAAACCCGATCCTCTCCGAGCTGATCGAGACGCTGTGGTTGCGCTTCGGGCCGGTGCTGACCTTCGTCGTGCCGGCCTACGTCAAGCTGCTCAAGGGCACCGACCATCACATCCAGGTGGTCGGCGCGATCCGCGGCGGCGACAGCGCCGCGGCGGAAGCCGCGATCGTGTCCGACATCCGCGAGGCCGCCGATTACATCGCGAGCCTCGCCGACGGCGGCGGGGTGATCCACGCCCCGGTGACGCCCTAGAGCGTCACCCGCCGCACCGCCGGGTCGTCGGGCGGCAGCAGCATTTCGAGCGCGACGTCGTGCCACGAGGGCAGGTCGACGCCGGGGAAGCGTCCGCGGTCGAGCGCCGCGCGCACCGCCGCGACGATCGAAGCCGCATCGCCCGGAGTGTAGCCGTAGCGGCCGTCGTAATCGCCGGTCACCGCCGCCGGGCAGATCGCGGGCAGGCCGAGCACGCGGTACTGGCCGAGCTTGAGCGAGGTGTCGACGAGGTAGGGCGCGACCTTGTCGCCCTGGTAGGGCGCGATGCCCGCGTCGGCGTGCTGGAGGTAGGCGAGGGTCTCGGCGAACGGCATCTCGCCGTAGACCTTGACGTTGGGCGCTGCGAGCGTCTCCGCGCGCGGACCGCCGCCGATGATGTGGAATGTCGCCTCGGGGAACGCCGGCGCGGCGATTTCGAACACCGTCGGGTCGAACAGCATGTTGCCGACCGAGACGAGGTTGACGCCGCCGGCGTAGGGGGAGGGGGTCTCGCGCCGCAGTTCGGCCTTGTCGAACCCCTGCGAGGTGAGGAACACCTTCGCGTCCTTCGGCAGCGCCTGCGCGAGCAGCGGCGATTTGACCATGATCTTGTCGTACTCGCCCGCGGTGCGCGCGACCATCTCGCGCAGGTAGTGCGGCGCGTTCACCGCCTCGAAGGTGTCCGAGTAGAGGTAGACGAACAGCGCGCCGGGATTGAGTTTGCGCACCAGCGGGTAGAATACCTCGGAGGCGGCGCTCTCGAACAGGATCACGTCGGCGCGCGCGAGCCAGTCGCGCAGCACGCGGGGCACGCGGCTGCCGTAGTGGCGGAACAGCACGTCCATCAGCGGCTGCGCCGCGTGCGGAACGCGGCAGGGGTGCACCAGGGTTTTCCAGAGATAGGTCTCGACGCCGTTGGGCGTGCGCACGACGCGGTTGGCCTCCGCCGCGAGCGGCAGGCGGGCGTCGCCCTTGAGCTTCGAGAGCAGGCTGAAGCTGCACGAGAACACCTGCACGTCGCCGAGGGTCTGGAGTTCGTCGACGAGGAAGTGGATGCCTGCCTTGCGCCGGGTGCGGTAGTCGTGGCGGGTGACGAGCAGGAAGCGCCGCCGCGGCGCGTCCGCCGCCGGTTCCGCGATTTCTTCCGCCGCGCGGATGTCGTCCATCGGCGTTCCCCCCTCCGTCGGTTGCGGTGCCGCAGTCCTTTAGGTATTGCCGCATCGGGCCGGATCAAGCGCCGAAAATCGGTGCGGCATGACGTTTCCGGGAACCTCGAAATCTCGGGAATCTCATGTTTTCCCTCTCGTCTCCCGGAAGAATTGCCTATGTTCAGGTCGGGACCCACTCTGCCGTGACAGTTCGAGCGAGGCCGACATGGATGCTGTTGTACCGATGATTCACCCCGTGATTCTCTGTGGCGGCACGGGCACGCGCCTGTGGCCGATCTCGCGCCAGATGTTCCCCAAACAGTTCCTGCCGCTGGTCGAGGAACGCACGATGCTGGAGGCGACGGTGCAGCGCGTCGCCGGCGCCGACTTCGCCGCGCCGCTTCTCGTCGCCAACGAGGAGCACCGCTTCATCGTCGCCGAGCAACTGCGCCAGGCGGGCGTCGAGGCGGCGGAAATCTTCCTCGAACCGTTCGGCCGCAACACCGCGCCCGCCGCCTGCCTCGCCGCGCTCACCGTCGCGGCGAAGAACCCCGAGGGCCTGCTGCTGCTGATGCCGTCCGACCACGTGATCGCCGACGAGGACGCCTTCCTCGCCGCGGTGCGGGTCGCCGCGGGCGCGGCGCGCCAGGGCGCGATCGTC
>QKGW01000290.1 GCA_003250275.1 Alphaproteobacteria bacterium | reverse complement strand
TGCACGCGGCGCATCTTGACGTAGGTGGCGCCGACCGCTTCGAGGGTGGCGAGCACCACCGGCATCAGCGCCTCTTCCATCGCCGCGAGCGAGACCGTGGTCTCGTCCTCGTGCTCCTCGCCGCCTTCCTCGTCCTCGCTCTCGGCGGTTTCCTCGCCTTCGGCGGCTTCCTCGCCTTCGGCATCGGCCTCGGGCTTGGCGGCGCCGTCGCCGCCCGCCGGAGCCGGAGCGGCCTCGGTCTTGGGCGCGGGCGGCGCCTCGGGCTCTTCCTCGCGTTCGGCGACCTCGGCCTCGGCGGCGTCGATTTCGTCCGACGACGGCTCATGTCGCGCAGCAGCATCCGGCCGTTCTGCAGTTCGTCGTGCCAGGCGAGCAGATGCTTGATCGTCAGCGGGCTGTCGCACAGGCCGCCGATCATCATTTCGAGGCCGGCCTCGATGCGCTTGGCGATCGCGATTTCGCCCTCGCGCGAAAGCAGCTCGACCGAGCCCATCTCGCGCAGGTACATGCGCACCGGATCGTCGGTGCGGCCGATCTCGTCCTCGTCGACGTTGCCGGCAGCCGACTCGCGGCTGTCGTCGTCGCTCGACGCCTCGGCCTCGGGCGCGTCCTCCGCCTCCTCGGGATCGACGACGTTGATGCCGAGCTCGGAGAGCATCGCCATGGTGTCCTCGATCTGCTCGGAGGACACTTCGTCCTGCGGCAGGGCGGCGTTGAACTCGTCGTAGGTGATGTAGCCGCGCTCGCGGCCCTTGGCCACGAGCTTTTTGGCGGCGGCTCCCCAGGTATCGAGAAGCGGTCCGTCGGCGGACTCGTCCGGAGTCTCAGAGCCGACGGTCGATGCAGCCGCTTTAGTCACCATGAAAAATCCGCTCCCTCAAGCTGGCGGAACAAAGGCTTGGCAACGTGTGCAATGCCCCTCGCGCTCGCCACGACAGACCAGCGCGCACGACAGGAGCCGTCACGTTGAAACGGCTGATTTACGGAGCCAACGCCCGGTTGTCAACCGCTATCGCTCAGGATTCCCGCCGCCGTTCGTATTAATTTCCATATTCGTTTCGTCTAGGCCCCGGCTTAGGCCTCGCCGTCCAGACCGCGCAGGCGCTCCCTCTCCTGGCGCAAGGCGCGCAGGCGCTGCCACAGCGCCTCGGAGAACTCCCGCTCCATCGCCGCCTGCACCGCGAGAATCTCCTCCGCCAGCGCCCTGTCCTTGAGCGTGGCGACGAGGTCGGCGATGCGGCTGTCGAGGTCGAACGGTTCGAGTGCGTCGAAACGCAAACGCTCGGCCTGCTCCGAATGCGGGCCGCGCACCGCCTCGGGCACGCGGGCATCGACGAGCGCGGCGAGCACCGCGTCGTCGGCATCCTCGGTGATTTCGGCGAGGACGCCGAGCAGGGCGTCGAGGTAAGCGCGCGCGGCGCCGTCGTCAATACGTACCCGCGAAAGAGATTCGAGATGCCGCAGCGCGTAGACCGGACGAACCGTGAGAAGCGCCGCGAGTTGCAGCTCGTTGGCGCGCGCCTCGCGCGGGCTCGCGGGCGGCGGCGTCGCCACCGCGCCGGGCTCGGGCGGCTTGCCGCGCCACGGACGGCGCGGACCGGAAAAACTCCGCTCCGGGCGCGGCGGGCGGAAGAGGGCGAAGGCGCGGTCCTTGAGCTCGCGCTGATAATGCCCGCGCACGCCCTCGTCCTTGATCTTGGCGCACAGATCGAAGATGTCGCGGTCGAGCGCGGCGCGGCGTTCCGGCGTCGCGAAGTCGCGGCCCTCGACGGTCATCTCCCAGAGCACGTCGGCGAGCGGGCGGGCGTTCTCCAGCACCGCCTCCATCGCGCCCCGGCCCTGCGCCTTGATCAACTCGTCGGGGTCCTTGCCGCCGACGATCGCGGCGAAGCGCAGCGAGCGCCCCGGCTTGAGTTCCGGCAGCGCGCGCTCGGCGGCGCGGCGCGCGGCGCGCTGGCCGGCGGCATCGCCGTCGAAGCAGAGGATCGGCTCGTCGGCGAGCTTCCAGAGTTCGGCGAGGTGGCCCTCGGTGAGCGCGGTGCCGAGCGGCGCCACCGCCTCGCGCAGGCCCGCCTGGCTCATCGCGATCACGTCCATGTAGCCCTCGACCACCACCACCCGGCCGCTTTCCAGCGCCGCGGCGCGCGCGGGCGCGAGGCCGTAGAGCACGTAGCCCTTGTGGAACACCGGGGTATCGGGCGAGTTCAGGTACTTCGGCTGGCCGTCGCCGAGGATCCGCCCGCCGAACGCGATCACCCGGCCGCGCCGGTCGGTGATCGGGAAGGTCAGGCGGTTGCGGAGGATGTCGTAGGGCGCGCGGCCATCGTCGGGGCGGCCGACGAGCCCGGCCTCGACCAGCGTCGCCTCGTCCCAGCCGTCGCGCAGCAGCGCCGCCTTGAGGGCGTTGCCCGCGGGCGCATAGCCGAGGCGGAAGCGCGCGATCGTCTCCTCCGAGAGGGCGCGGCGTTCGGCGTAGGCGAACGCCTCCCGCCCCTCGGGCAGCCGCAGCCGCTGTTCGTAGAACTTGCAGGCGGCTTCGAGCGCCTCCATCACCGAGGCGGCGCGCTTCGAGCGGGCGGCGTCCTCGGGGGTCGCCTGCGGCACCTCCATGCCCGCCTGCGCGGCGAGGCGCTCCACCGCCTCCATGAACGAGAGGCCGTTCGCCTGCATCTCGAAGGAGAGCACGTCGCCGTGCGCGCCGCAGCCGAAGCAGTGGTAGAAGCCCTTCTCGGCGCTCACCGTGAACGACGGCGTCTTTTCATTATGGAAGGGGCAGAGGCCGGAGTACTCGTGGCCCTTGCGGATCAGGCGCACTTTCTTCGCCACCACGTCGACGATCGACACGCGGGTCCGCAGTTCGTCCAGAAATCCCCGTGGCAGCGACATTTTCAACGGCACTCATAACGAAAAAGGCCGGGGCGACTCCCCCGGCCCCGTTCCATCGGGCACCATACACCGGGCGCGCCCGGCAAAGCTACCCGGCGAGCGCCGCCTTGGTGATCGCCGACGCCTTGGCGAAGTCCATCGCGCCGGGGTGCCGCTCGCGCAGCACCGTCATCACCTTGCCGATGTCCTTGAGCGTGGCCGCGCCGATCTCGGCGATCACCGCGTCCACCGCCGCCTTGATCTCGTCATCGCTCATCTGCTTGGGCAGGAAGGTCTCGATCACGTCGATCTCGGCGGCCTCCTTGCCGGCGAGTTCGGGACGGCCGCCCTGCTCATACATCTTGATGCTTTCGCGGCGCTGCTTGATCATCGACTGCAGCATCCCCACGATCTCGTCGTCGGCGAGGCCGCCGTCGCGGCCGGCGGTGCGCTGGGCGATGTCGCGGTCCTTGAGCGCGGCGAGGATCAGGCGCAGCACCGACGTGGCGAGCTCATCACGCCCGCGCATCGCCTGTTTCAGCGCGTCGTTGAGTGCGATTCGAAGTGACACGATTCCGTCCGCCCCCTCAAGTTTTCACGGATGACTCCGGAAGGTCCGAACGTAGCCCAAAATCGTCGCCGGTTCAAATTCTTAGTCATATCTCAAGGGGTTGAAATCATTGACTTGTGACTCGACGAAGCGAATCCTTGACGCCGCCCGCCGCTTGGCTTACGTAACGGCGGTTTGCGCAGTTCCCATGTCATCACAGGAAGGATGGATACCTCGATGAGCACCACAGAGCCCACCGAACCGGTTTCGTTCGCCCCGGATTTCGGCGCTTTCCCGCGTCCGCACGGTGCGACCGGCGTGGTGGTTCTGAACGACGGCACCCTCCTTTGGGGTAAGGGACTCGGAGCCGAGGGCAGCGCCGTCGGCGAGGTCGTGTTCAACACCAGCATGACCGGCTATCAGGAAGTCCTGACCGATCCGTCCTACGCCGGGCAGATCATCACCTTCACCTTCCCGCACATCGGCAACGTCGGCGCCAACGCCGAGGACATCGAGTGCCTGACGCCGTATGCGCGCGGCCTGATCCTGCGCGGCGACATCACCCAGCCGTCGAGCTGGCGCGCGCTTTCGCCGCTCGGCGCGTGGCTCGCCTCGAACGGCCTCACCGGCATCGCCGGCGTCGACACCCGCCAGCTCACCCGCCGCATCCGCGCCTCGGGCGCGCCGCACGGCGTGATCGCCCACAATGAAAAGGGCGAGTTCGATCTCGACGCGCTCCTCGCGCAGGCGCGCGCCTGGCCCGGCCTCAACGGCATGGACCTCGCGAAGGACGTCTCCTGCCGCCAGACCTACACCTGGGACGAAACCCTCTGGAGCCTCGGCTCCGGCTACGGCAAGCAGGAGAAGCCGGAGTTCCACGTCGTCGCCGTCGACTACGGCGCCAAGCGCAACATCCTGCGCTGCCTCGCCGCGGCGGGCTGCAAGGTCACGGTGGTGCCCGCCGAGGCGACCGCCGAGGACATCCTGCGCCACAAGCCGGACGGCGTGTTCCTCTCCAACGGCCCGGGCGACCCGGCGGCCACCGGAACCTACGCGGTGCCGGTGATCCGGGAACTGATCGGCAAGAACGTGCCGATCTTCGGCATCTGCCTCGGCCACCAGCTGCTCGCGCTGGCGCTCGGGATGACGACGCACAAGATGGCCACCGGCCACCGCGGCGCCAATCATCCGGTCAAGGACCTCGCCACCGGCAAGGTCGAGATCACCAGCCAGAACCACGGCTTCGTCGTCGACGAGGCGTCGCTCAAGGACGACGTCGAGATCACCCACCGCTCGCTGTTCGACGGCTCGGTCGAAGGCCTCGCCTCGAAGAGCCTGCCGGTGTTCTCGGTGCAGTATCACCCCGAGGCGTCGCCGGGGCCGACCGACAGTCACTATCTGTTCGAGCGCTTCATCGAAATGATCGCGTCGCGCCGTTAAGGCGCGACGTTTCTATCCGCCCGTTTTTCCGCCGCCGATATTCTGTTCAGAGATCTTGAAATGCCAAAACGTACCGACATCCACAGCATCCTCGTGATCGGCGCCGGGCCGATCGTCATCGGCCAGGCGTGCGAGTTCGACTACTCCGGCGCGCAGGCGTGCAAGGCGCTGCGCGACGAAGGCTACAAGGTGATCCTGGTCAACTCCAATCCGGCGACGATCATGACCGACCCGGAAACCGCGGACGTCACCTACATCGAGCCGATCACCCCCGAGGTGGTGGCGCGCATCCTCGAAAAGGAACGCCCCGACGCGCTCCTGCCGACGATGGGCGGCCAGACCGCGCTCAACACCGCGATGGCGCTCGCCGACGACGGCGTGCTCGAGCGCCTCGGCGTCGAGATGATCGCGGCGAAGCGCGACGTGATCGCCAAGGCCGAGGACCGCCTGCTGTTCCGCGAGGCGATGGACAAGATCGGCCTCGCCTCGCCGAAGTCGCGCCTCTGCCGCAGCATCGACGACGCGCGCCAGGCGCTCGCCGAGATCGGCCTGCCGCTGATCATCCGCCCGTCGTTCACCCTGGGCGGCCAGGGCGGCGGCATCGCCTACAACGTCGCCGAGTTCGAGGCGATCATCCATTCGGGTCTCGCCGCCTCGCCGGTGCACGAAGTGCTGGTCGAGGAGAGCGTGCTCGGCTGGAAGGAATACGAGATGGAGGTGGTCCGCGATCACGCGGACAACTGCATCATCATCTGCTCGATCGAG
>QKGW01000481.1 GCA_003250275.1 Alphaproteobacteria bacterium | reverse complement strand
TGGCGGGTGAAGGCGTAGACCAGGGCGCGGTCGATCTTCCAGCCGTCGTTGGGCTGCCACGCCGGCACCGGGTAGCGGGCGTTGTCGTAGCTCACTCCCTCGCGGCGCTGCATCTCGGCGCACAGGCGGATCGACAGTCCGGCGAGCCCGCCCGCGTCGGCGACCGCGACGATCGCCTGCTGGGTGGTCGGGTCGACGTTGGGGAAGAGCTGGCGCAGTTCGGCCTCCGCCGCGTCCGCCTCGCCGATCTGCAGAAGCGCCATCGCGCGCCGCCCGCCGGGGTACTGCGCGAGGGTTTCGCGGTCGTCGCGCGAGAGCGATTCGACGTCCCAGCCGAAGCCGATCGGCAGGCCGAGAGCGCGCCGCGCGATCAGGCCGTAGAAGGTGCGCGAGTGGTCGGCGGCGATCGTCAGCCAGCCGTTGACCTTTTGCGGCTGGCGCGCGTGCAGCGCCGCGCGCGCCGCCCAGTAGGCCCCCGCCGCCTGGGTCCAGGGATCGGCGGCGTGCGCGGTGGCGACGATGCCGAAGTAGGTTTCCGCCTCGGCGAAGCGGTGCTGCCGCCAGTTGGCGAGGCCCGCCGCCCACGCCGCCTGGGGGGCGCGGCCGCCGGCGCGTTTCGCCGCCGGTTCCGCCCACTCGCGGGCGAAGTCGTCGCGCCCGTCGAGGAAGTAGGAGAAGCCGAGCGCGCCCTTGAAGCGGTCGTGGTCGGCGGCGGCGAGGAGCTTGGGCAGGTCGGTGTCGGTGAGCAGGCGCTTGGCGGTCAGCGTCGCGCCGTTGGAGAGCGCGCGGCGGAAGCGCGCGGCGAGCGCGTTGGCCTCGGCGGCGTGCTTTTTCGACAGGTGCGAGACGTCGAGGCCGCGCAGCCACAGCGCGCTGCCGTCGATGCCGCCGCGGCCGCGCAGGACGTCGAGGTCCTCGGGTGCGGGCACCGACGCGCCGCGGCCGCTGCGGCGCTTGGCGAGGGTGTGGATGACTTCGGCCTGCGGGTGGTCGGGGTAGTCGGCGAGCCACTGGCGCGCCTCCTCGCCGCTGCACACCCGGCCGGGCGCGAGGCAGCGTTCGGCGAGCAGGGTGCCGCGCAGGAGGTCGTCGGAGATCTGGCTCATCAGGGTGTCGGCGGTGCCCCACGCCCCTTCGCGCGCGAGCGCGAAGACGCGGCGATAGATCGCGGCGTCGTCGGGATCGAGGCCGCCGTCGAAGGCGGCGCGCAAAGGACTTTCGGCGCGCGTCGGCGCGGCCGGGAGACCGATGGATTCAGCGGCGGTCGCGGGTTCCGCGATCGGCGTGACCAGCGCCGCAAACGCGAAAATCCGCGCAAAACGCCGCAGGCGCAGGATTTCCACGTCAAGACCCCCCTGACGGTGAAGCGGTGCGTCGTGCGGGGAGAACAGTAGTCCGCGGAGATGACGGAAGCAAGTCAGGAGGCGGAGCCGATCCGCGCCTTGAGCGAGAGGAGATCGCGCCACGCGAGCGCCTTGCTCGGCGGATTGCGGAGCAGGAAGGCGGGGTGGAAGGTCGGCAGCGCGGGAATGCCGCCCGCGCCGGTGGGAAGCTCCTGCCAGCGGCCGCGCAGGCGGGTGATGCCCTCGTGGCGGTCGAGCAGCGCGCCCGCCGCCGAGCCGCCGAGCAACAGCACCGCGTCGGGCGCGATCAGTTCGATCGCGCGCAGCACGAACGGCTTGCACAGAGTGACTTCCTCGGGCGTCGGGTTGCGGTTGCCGGGCGGACGCCAGGGCACGACGTTGGTGATGAACACCGTCTCGCGCGGCCAGCCGATCGAGGCGAGCATCTTGTCGAGGAGCTTGCCGGCGCGCCCGACGAAGGGGACGCCGGAACGGTCCTCGTCGGCGCCCGGCGCTTCGCCGATCACCATCAGGCGCGCGTCCGCCGGGCCGTCGCCGAACACCGTGCGCGTCGCCAGGCGCTTGAGCGCGCAGCCCTCGTAGGCTTCGAGGCGCTCGCGCAGCTCGTCGAGGGTCGCGGCGCCGGCGAAATCCGCGGGGGCGAACGCGGGCGCGGCGGCGGGAGCGGGCGGCGGCATCGGCGCGCGCGCCGCGGCTGGGACTGCCGCCGGAACCGGGGCGGGCGGCGGCGGTGCGGCGACGGTGCGGTCGACCGGCTCTTCTTCGACCGCCAGGTCCACGCCCATGGCGACGTACCAACGCAGAAGCGTTGCCGGGTCGAGCGGATCGGGGCGGGTGTCGGTCATGGGCGGGATGCTAGCAGGTGTGGGGCGGCGCGTCACCACGTCGGCGTGGCGGCTCGGCGGTTCCATGTTATAAAGTGCGTTCCGCGCCGCTGGCGCGGCAGGGTTATTTCTAAGGACGAGCGGATATGGTTGGTGTGGAACGCGAGGTGATGGACTTCGACGTGCTGGTCGTCGGCGGCGGCCCCGCTGGGCTCTCGGCGGCGATCCGTTTGCGGCAGGCGGCGCAGGCGGCGGGCACGGAACTCTCGGTCGCGGTGGTCGAGAAGGGGTCCGAGATCGGCGCCCACATCCTCTCCGGCGCGGTGATCGAAACCTGCGCGCTCGACGAACTCATCCCCGACTGGAAGCAGAAGGGCGCGCCGATCGGCGTGCCCGCGGGCGAGGACCGCTTCCTCTTCCTCACCGAGAAATCCGCGCTGCGCCTGCCGACCCCGCCGACCATGCACAACGCCGGCAACTACGTGGTTTCGCTCGGCAACCTCTGCCGCTGGCTCGCCGAACAGGCGGAAGCGCTCGGCGCGGACGTGTTCCCCGGCTTCGCCGCCGCCGAACCCTGGATCGAGGACGGCAAGGTGATCGGCGTGATCACCGGCGACATGGGCCGCCTCGCCGACGGGGGCGAGGGGCCGAACTTCCAGCCCGGCGTCGGCCTGCGCGCGCGCGTCACCCTGGTCGCGGAGGGCTGCCGCGGCTCGCTCGCGCAGGAGCTGATCCGCCGCTACGACCTCGACGCCGGGCGCCAGCCGCAGACCTACGGCCTCGGCATCAAGGAACTCTGGGACATCGACCCGGCGCGCCACAAGCCGGGCTTCGTGATGCACACGGTGGGCTGGCCGCTCCCGTCCGACGTCTACGGCGGCTCGTTCCTCTACCACTGCGAAAACAATCAGGTCGCGGTCGGTTTCGTCGTCGGCCTCGATTACGCGAACCCGCACCTCTCGCCGTTCGAGGAGTTCCAGCGCTTCAAGACCCATCCGGCGGTGCGCGCGATGCTCGAAGGCGGCAAGCGCGTCGCCTACGGCGCACGCGCCCTCGCCGAGGGCGGCTATCAGTCGATCCCGAAGCTGGTCTTTCCCGGCGGCGCGCTGATCGGCGACTGCGCCGGTCTCGTCAACGTGCCGAAGATCAAGGGCACCCACACCGCGATGATGAGCGGCATCCTCGCCGCCGACGCCACCGTCGCGGCGCTCGCCGCCGATCCCGAGGGCCACGGCCTGACGCCGACGCTCTACCCGATCAAGATGCAGGATTCCTGGGTGCTCGACGAATTGAAGGCGGTGCGCAACGTCCGCCCGGCGTTCCACTGGGGCCTGTGGGCGGGCATGGCATATGCCGCGCTCGACACCTATGTGTTGCGGGGATGCGCGCCCTGGACCCTGGGGCACCGCCCCGATCACAAGTGCCTGACCCCGGCGGCGAAGGCGCGGCCGATCGCGTACCCCAAGCCCGACGGCGTGCTCACCTTCGACCGCGCGTCGTCGGTGTATCTCGCCAACACCATCCACGACGAGGCGCAACCCGTGCATCTCCGGCTTCGCGATCCCGACCTGGCGGTGAGCCACAACCTCGCGGTTTACGGCGGGCCGGAAGCGAATTACTGTCCTGTCGGGGTCTATGAATTCGTCGAAGGCGAGGCGGGTCCGCGGCTGCAGATCAACGCCTCCAACTGCGTGCATTGCAAGACGTGCGACATCAAGGATCCGCTGCAGAACATCCACTGGACGGTTCCCGAGGGCGGCAGCGGCCCCAATTATCCGAATATGTAACGTGACGAGGCGGAAACCGATGGAGCGTCGAACGGCGGTGTTGCGCGGGCTGATCTTCGGATGCGCGCTGGTGCTCGGCGGCTGCGCCGGCGAACCGGTGCCCGCGGCGGGGATCGCCGACGCGGAGGTTTCGCCGCTCGGCGCCGGCGGCGGCTACGGCGCCTATCTCGCCGCCCACTCGGCGCGCCTGCGCGACGACATCGACGGCGCGGCGAAGAACCTTCAGCGCACCCTCGAAACCGATCCCCAGAATTCCGACGTCCAGCGCCTCACGCTGATCTACGCCACCGCCGATGGCCGCTTCGACGCCGCCGTCGCCACCGCCAAGGCGGTGATCGCGAACCGCCCCGAGGACATGCTCGGCCGCTACGTGCTCGCCACCGAGCGGGCGCGCGCGGGCGACTGGGCCGGGGCCGAGGCGCACGTCAAGGCGATCCCGCACGCCAACCTCAACGCCTTGCTCGGGCCGCTCCTCAACGCCTGGGCGGCGGTCGGGCGCGGCGACGTCGACGAAGGCCTGAAGCGCCTGCAGCCGCTCGCGGCGCGCAAGCCGTTCCTGCCGATCTACAACTTCCATTCGGCGCTGATCCTCGACTACGCGCGCCGCGACGACGAGGCGCGCGCCGCCTACGACCGCACGCTGGACGGCGACGGCGGCCGCTCGATCCACGCGATCCAGGCGGCGGGCCGGTTCTTCAACCGCATCGGCCAGCCGAACCGCACCGACGCGCTGGTCGCCGCCTTCGCCGCCGAGCGCGGCGACGCGCCGATGACCGAGGCGCTCACCCGCAGCCTGATCGACCGCCGCGAGGCGACCCCGATCGTGTCCGCCCCGGCGGAGGGCTTCGGCGAGGCGTTCCTCAGCATCGGCACCTCGCTCACCCATTCCGAGGCGTGGGAGATCACCCTCTCGCTCGCCCAGCTCGCGCTCTACGCCGACCCGAACCTCGACCTTGCCCGCGTGCTCGTCGGCGACCTGTTCGAGGGGCACGACGACTACGCCCGCGCCAACGCCGCCTACGCCGGGGTTTCGCCGGACGCCGACGTCGCCTACTCGGTGAAGGTGCGGATGGCGAAGAACCTCGAACGCCTCGACCGCCACGACGACGCGGCGAAGCAGCTCTCCGAACTCGCGCAGCAGTTCCCGACGCGCCCCGAGCCGCTGATCGAGCTCGGCGACCTCTATCGCGGCGACAGCCGCTTCGACGACGCGGTGCGGGCCTACGATGGCGCGATGGCGCGCATCGGCACGATCGAGCCGCGCCACTGGGTGCTGTTCTACACCCGCGGCATCGCGCTCGAACGCTCGCGGCAGTGGGCGCGCGCCGAGGCCGATTTCCTCAAGGCGCTGGA
>QKGW01000386.1 GCA_003250275.1 Alphaproteobacteria bacterium | reverse complement strand
CGGTCGCCCTCGGGCCACGCGCCGTTCACCGCCCAGTGCGCCGCGACGGTGCGCACGCCGACGGTAAAGAGATCGCCGTCCGGCATCTCGATGTCGCGCTGGAACCACGTCCCGACGAGCGGCAGGCGCTGTCCGGAGACCTCGAGTTCAGCATTCAAAAATGGAGACAACCCAATGATATTGTTGCGCCAGAAGATGTCCTTGATCTGCGGCAAATCGCTCTCCGCGAGGGTCTCCCGGCCCTTGAGCGGGTTGAGGTCGAGCCCGCCGACGCCGAGCGACCCGCCGACGCCGAGCGACACGCTCTCGCCCTTCGGCACCACGCGGATGTTCGCGCCGTAGGAGCGCAGCTCGTGGGCCATCTTGTCGCCGACGCCGACCGAAAGCGTCGCGAGCGCCATGCCGAGCGTCGCCGCGAGACAGACGGTGACGCCCGCGAGGATCTTGCGCCGCCGCCCCTGGAGCACCGATTGCAGCAGAACCCGCCAGAACATCGCTCAGCCCTCCGATCCGGCATAGCCGTGCGCGCGCCACAGGCGGCTCACGGTGTCGGCGGCGTAGGTCTCGGGCGACACGCGGAAGGCGTCGTAGCTCGCCTGGCCGTCGAAGAAGAAGGTCTTGCCGCGGAACTCGTACTGGAACGGCGCACGGGTGTTGGTGAGGGTGTGGCCGTTCACCGGGTCCTTGACCTCGATCTCGACCACCTCGGAGAAGAACTTCGCCCCCTTCTCCAGGTCCACGGCGCGGATGACGACGGCGTCGCCGACGATCTCGTGATCGAGCGGGATCGGATTGCAGCCGCCCGCCTTGCCGATCGACGGACGGAACAGGTGAACGTTGCAGGCTATGCAGATGATTTCGTTGCCATCCTGGATGTAGCCCTCGTCGCCGCAGATCATGCAGCTGTCGAACACCACGCCCATGCGCACGTGGCTTTCGTCGTAGCGGTTGATCAGGAAGAAGCGCACGCGGTGGCCGTCGGAGGCGATGAAGTCGAAGCGGTGGAGGTTGCCGTCCGCCACCGGCGCGATCGGAATCACGACGTTGCCCCGCGCGTCGGGCGTCGCGCGCTCGGCCTCCGAGAGCGTCGGCGGACGCGAGGCCCAGACCTCCTGGTAGCCGAGCCCGACCCCGAGCAGCGCGACGCAGGCGAGCGCGAGATCGCGCCAGCGCCGCGCGCGCAACCGATGCGCCTGCCCGAGGCGCACGTCGACGGCGGCGGAGCGGTGATGCACCGCAGCGCCGCCACGACGGAGGAACCCGATCACCGCGAGCCCGACGGCAACGGCGATGAGCACGTAGACCAGCGCGGGTGCGGCGGCGCTCGCCCAGGCGACGATGCGGACGCGCAGAGCGGTAATCTCGATCAGGTCGCGCTGGAGCGCTGCGAGCATCAAATCCCCGGCCCAGGCGAGCGCGGAGAGTGCGAGGATCGCGGCGAGCGCCCAACCGCCCCAACGGCCCGCGCGCCCCGCCGCAACGGCGAGCGCAGGCGCGGCGAGGCCCAGAAGGATCAGCGCCAGGATCACCCCGGCGGCGTGGAGGATGGCCTCGGTATTGAGAATCGCGGTGGCGGTGAAGCTGTAGTCGGCGGCGTGGGTCATCGCCTCGGCCCCGGCCAGCGCCGCGACCACGCCGCCGAGCGCGGCAG
>QKGW01000209.1 GCA_003250275.1 Alphaproteobacteria bacterium | reverse complement strand
GTTGATCTCGACGCCGAGGCCCGGCTTCTCCAGCAGCGGCAGGTAGCCGTCGGTGATCTGGAGCGGGGAGGTGTCGACGAGGTAGTCGAGCACGTCGTTGCCCTGGTTGTAGTGGATGCCCATGCTCTGTTCCTGGATGAACGCGTTGTGCGAGACGAAATCCAGATGCAGCGAGGCCGCCAGGGTCAGCGGCCCGAGCGGGCAGTGGGGCGCGAGGGCGACGTCGTAGGCCTCCGCCAGAACCGCGATCTTGCGCGCCTCGGTGAGGCCGCCGCAGTGGCTGATGTCGGGCTGGACGATGTCGACCATCCGCGCTTCGAGAATGTCGCGGAAGGCGTAGCGGGTGAACAGCCGCTCGCCGGTGGCGATCGGGTAGCCGAGGCCGCTCGCGATCTGCGGCAGGCAGTGCAGGTGCTCGGGCAGCACCGGCTCCTCGACGAACAGCGGGTGGAAGGGTTCGAGTTCGCGCAGCAGCGTCTTCGCCATCGGGCGGTGGACGCGGCCGTGGAAGTCGATGGCGATGCCGAAATCGGGCCCGCCCGCCTCGCGCGCTTCCGCCGCGCGGGCGACCGCCGCGTCGATCTTGGCGTGGCTGTCGACGATCGCGAGTTCCGGCGTGCCGTTCATCTTGATCGCGGTGAAGCCCTTGTCCTTCACCTCCTTGACCTGCCGCCCGACGTCGTCGGGGCGGTCGCCGCCGATCCAGCAGTACATCCGCATCTTGTCGCGCACCGCGCCGCCGAGGAGCTCGTGCACCGGCACGCCGAGGGCCTTGCCCTTGATGTCCCAGAGCGCCTGGTCGATGCCCGCGATCGCCGACATCAGGATCGGCCCGCCGCGGTAGAAGCCGCCGCGGTAGAGGGTCTGCCAGATGTCCTCGATGCGGCGCGGGTCGCGGCCGATCAGGTAGTCGGCGAGCTCGTGCACCGCCGCCTCGACGGTGGCGGCGCGGCCCTCGATCACCGGCTCGCCCCAGCCGCACACCCCTTCGTCGGTCTCGATCTTGAGGAAGCACCAGCGCGGCGGAACCTGCCAGGTCTGCAAACGGGTGATCTTCATTTGCGTACGAACTCCAAAATCAGGGATTGAGCGGCCACATCACGACGTCGGGCACGAACAGGATCAGCGCGAGCACGATCAGCTGCATCAGAATGAACGGCAGCAGCGACTGGAAGATGTGCTTGAGGCTGATTCCGGGCGGCGCGACGCCCTTGAGGTAGAAGGCGGCGGGGCCGAACGGCGGGGAGAGGAAGCTCACCTGCATGTTGACGCAGAACAGCACGCCGAACCAGATCGGGCTGTAGCCGAGCTGCGCGACGATCGGCACGAAGATCGGCAGGGTCAGCATCGCGATGCCGATCCAGTCGAGGAACATCCCGAGCATGATCAGGATCAGCTGCATCGTCATGATGATCACCACCGGCGGCGCGTCGATGCCGAGGATGGTGGCGGAGACGAAGCGGTTGCCGCCCATCAGGTTGTAGACGCCGACCAGGGTCGCCGCGCCGATGCCGATCCAGATGATCATGCCGCAGGTGGTGATCGTCTGCATACAGGCTTCGTGGATCAGCTTGGGGCTGAGTTCGCGGCGGATCGCGGTGGCGAGAAGCACGCCGAGCACGCCCATCGACGCCGCTTCGGTCACCGAGGCGACGCCCGCGTAGATCGTGCCGAGGACCATGAAGGCGATCGCGGCGGGCATCACCACCGACTTGATCGCCTCGATGCGCTGGTGCTTGCGCTCCTCGGGCGAGACCACCGGCATCCGCGGCGCGAGCTCGGGGTTGAGGAGGCAACGTCCGAGAACGTAGGAGGCGTACATCAGCGCGAGGATGGTGCCCGGAGTGAACGCGGCGGTGAACAGGTCGGCGATCGAAACCGAGGCCATCAGGCCGTAGATGATCAGAACGATCGAGGGCGGGATCATCGTGCCGAGCGAGCCCGAGGCGCAGACGATGCCGATCGAGAGGTTGCGGTCGTAGCCGAGGCGCAGCATCTGCGGCAGCGCGAGGATGCCGAGGAGCACGATCTCGCCGCCGATGATGCCCGACATCGTGGCGAGGAAGAAGCCGACGAACAGCGTCTGCAGCGCGACGCCGCCCGGCATCCGCCCGGCGAGCACGCGCATTCCGTTGAAGAGATCCTTGGCGATGCCCGATCTATCCAAGAGCGACGCCATGAACACGAACATCGGCACCGCGACGAGCGAATATTCGGTGATGAAGCCGTAGACGCGCGAGATCACCAGTGGCACCGCGTTCGGGCCGAACCAGCCGACGGTGAAGATCAGCGCGACGAGGCCGGTGACGAAGGCGAGCGGCAGGCCGGTGAGGAGCAGCAGGAAGATGCTGCCGACGAGCACGTAGGTGCCCCACTCGATGCCCATGGCTTGGAGGCCGAGACCCATGATCACGCTCCCTTCTTGGCGCTGACGGCGCGCAGCGCCTGGATCAGATGCAGGACCGTCTGCACCGTCATGATCGCGAGCGCGACCATGATGATGCCCTTGGTCAGGGTCGGGAACGGCGGGTTCCAGCTGGTGCCGGAACGCTCCAGCGTCCACTCGCCCATCGGCGTGTGGGAGGAGCGGTAGAACAGGGCGTAGGCCGCCCAGGTCATGCCGCAGCAGAAGCCGAGCGCGATGACGCTGTTGACGAGGTCGAGCCAGTTGCGGATCGCCGGGCGCACGGTGTCGTAGATCACCCGCACGCGGATGTGCTTGTTGCGCGCCAGGGCCACCGGGCCGCCGATCGAGAACATCACCGCGATCAGGAATACGGTGGTCTCGTGCACCCAACTCGTCGGGCTGTCGAAGACGTAGCGGGAAATCACCTCGCCGACGGAAATCAGCATCGAGACGAACACCAGCCAGGAGAACCCCTTGCCGACCCACTCGATGGCGGCGTCGAGGCGGTTGGTGATCTCGCCGTCGGTGGCGTGGCGTTCGGGCTCGGCGGCATCGCCGGGCGGGGTGAGGGTGGGATCGGTGGTCATGAAAGGGCGCTCCAAGGGGTCTCTAGACATCTCCCGGCCGGGCGGACCCGGCCGGGAGTGACGATGCCGCGGGGCGGGATCAGATCATCCCGCGTTCCTTCATGAACTTGGTCACCGAGTCGAACACCTCGCCGCACATCGCGTTCTTCTTCGCCCACACGGCCCATTCCTGCTGGGCGATCTGGCGGAACTTCACGCGCTCCTCGGGAGCCATGTCGACGATGTGGATGTTCGGGTCCTTCTTCGCCTCGTTGACCGCCGCGAGGTCGAGCTTCTTCAGGCGGAAGACGAGGTCGTAGGCGAGCTTGTCGGTGGCGGTGGAGAGGATCGTCTTGAGGTCGGCCGGCAGGCCGTCCCAGATCTTCTTGTTGATCGACACGTCGACCATCGGCAGCGAGTGGAAGCCGGGGTAGGACGGATAGTTGGCGAACTTGTGCAGGCCCTGCGCCTGGTTGGTCGCGAACACGGTGTAGTCGGCGGCGTCGATCACGCCCTTTTCGAGCGCGGTGTAGACTTCCGAACCCGGCAGGTTCACCGGGGCCGCGCCGGCCTTGGCGAAGATGTCGTAGACCATGCCTTCGGGGGCGCGGATCTTGAGGCCCTTGAGGTCGGCGACGGTGCGGAGCGGCTTCTTCGACGGCAGCGCCTCGAGGCCGGTGGCGGCGGCGCCGATGAGGTGCAGGCCGTAGGGCTCGACCAGCTTGTTGTAGAGCTGCTCGCCGCCGCCGACCTTCATGTATTCGAGGAATTCGAGCGGGTTACCCCACGCGCCGACGAGGTTGCCGAGCATCGAGAACGCCGGATTGATGCCGGAGAAGTACGACGGATCGGTGAGGTGGCCCTGGAGGATGCCCGAACCGACCGCGTCGAGGGTCTGGTTGTGCGGCACCACCGCGCCGGTCGGCAGAATTTCGATCTTGATCCGCCCGCCGGACATCACGCCGATGTTCTGCGCCCATTCCTGCTTGTACTTGAAGGTGGGCTCGCCGGCGGTTTCCGAGGTCTGGAAGGTCCATTCGTACTGTGCGGCGGCGGCGGCGGTGGTCATCATCGCCAGGCCGACGGCAGCGCCGAAAAGGCGCGTCACGGTCTTGCCAATCATCGAACGATCTCCTGGTTTTTTTGGGGAAACCCTGCACGAAACTCTTCGGTGGCGTCGTGCGCGCCTGTCCTCCCTGGGGTTCCAAGGTCCGCCTTGGTGCGGTTCATCACCTGCACCGCCGCGTCGGATGCCGCCTGCGGCTGGCGCAGGCGGATGCATTCCATCAGCGCGCGGTGGCGCTTCAGGGTGTCGTTGAGCTCCGCCGCCGAGGCGTTGGTCTTGCGCACGATCAGTTGGATCGAGGGGCGGAGGATGTGGGCGAGCTGCGACCAGATGATGTTGTGGGTCGCGCGGTAGATCGCGGCGTGGAAGGCGACGTCGGCGTCGTCGAGCGCCTGCTGGTCGAAGGCGCGGCCGTCGGCGGCGTTGATCGCCCGCTCCATCCCCTGGAACGCCTCCTCGATCAGCGCGAGGTCGCGCGCGGTGGCGCGCTCGGCGGCGATCTGGGCGATGAACGGCTCGACGCTCTGGCGGAATTCGAAGAGCTCGGTGAGGAAGTCGATGTTGGGATCGGCGAACTCGACCATCCAGCGCGCGACCAGCGGGTCGAGCATGTTCCAGTCGCGGTATTCGTTGACCACCGTGCCCTGACCCGCGTAGCGGCGCACGATGCCGAGCGCCACCAGGGTCTGCAAACCCGCGCGCACCGACACCCGGCTGACGCCGAAGGTGAGGGTGAGTTCGGTTTCCTTGGGGAGGAGGTTGCCGGGCTTGTAGCGGCCCGAGAAGAGTTCGCGCGCGAGGCGTTCGGCGACCTGGGTGCCGAGGTCCTTGCCCTTGACGGCTCGTGGCGTGCGCTGCATCGGATGTCCTGCCCGGGCGAGTGGGGTCCGTCATCAAAGTGTAATCCATGTCATACATGGAAGCAAGCATGTCTGACTTGGATGTGCCTATTCGCGCGCCGCAGATGCTGAAATTGTCGGCAGACATATTACGCCAAAGCCGCGGGAAACCGCCGCAATCGCGGAATTTCCGGCGTGCGTTCAACTGATTGGAATGAGTTGAAAGGTCATCGTCGTCGCGACCGCCGCGCGCGGCGCAGCGGAAACACGACGTTCTATATAGGCGTTAAGGCAGCCTACCCCGGTTTGTGGGAAGCGACTCGGCTCAGCCGGGCGCACCGACGCGGTTCTCCGCCAGCACCTCGCCGACGAGGTAGAGCGACCCCGCCACCAGCACCCGCCCGTCGCCGCCCGCCTCGACGGCGAGCGCCTCGGCCCACGACGGGTGCGCGGAAACCTCGGCGATGCCGCAGGCGCGCGCC
>QKGW01000558.1 GCA_003250275.1 Alphaproteobacteria bacterium | reverse complement strand
CAGCCGGACGTTTCCGCCGCCGCGCTCGGCTTCGGCATGGGCGGGTTCGACTTCCTCGAAAGCGGGGCCGCCGCTCCGGGCGGGCGGGTGTTCGCGTCGCCGCTCGCGCGCCGCATCGCCGCCGAGGCCAAGCTCGACCTTTCGCGGATCAAGGGCTCCGGCCCCAAGGGCCGCATCGTCAAGGCCGACGTGGAAGCCGCCAAGGCGGGCGGCGCACAGGCGACGACCGATGCGGACAAGGAACTCGAAGCGGCGATGGCGCTCGCCGCGGCGATCCAGCCGCCGAAGAGCGCTCCCGCGCCGAAGGCCGCCGCACCCGCCGCGAAGCCGCCGGTCGACGTCGGCACGCCGTATACCGAGCAGCCGCACTCGTCGATGCGCAAGGTGATCGCGCGCCGCCTGACCGAATCGAGCCAGGAGGTGCCGCAGTTCTACGTCACCATGGACATCACCCTCGACGAGCTTCTCGCCCTGCGCGAGAAGATCAACTCGCGCGGCGGGCAGAAGGTCTCGGTCAACGATTTCGTCATCCGCGCCTGCGCGCTCGCGCTCAAGCAGATGCCGGAATGCAACGTCTCGTGGACCGACGACGCGATGCGGATGTATTCGCGCTCCGACGTTTCGGTCGCGGTGGCGACGCCCACCGGGCTGATCACCCCGATCGTGCGCGGTGCCGAGAGCAAGTCGCTCGGCGCGGTTTCCGAGGAAATGCGCGAGCTCGCCGGGCGCGCCCGCGACGGCAAGCTCAAGCCCGAGGAATACCAGGGCGGCACCTTCTCGGTGTCGAACCTCGGCATGTTCGGCGTCAAGCAGTTCACCGGCATCATCAACCCGCCGCAGGCGCTCCTGCTCGCGGTCGGCGCGGCCGAACAGCGGGCGGTGGTCAAGGACGGCGCGGTTGCCGTCGTCACCCAGATGAGCGTGACGCTCACCTGCGACCACCGCTGCATCGACGGCGCGCTCGGCGCGAAGTTCCTCGGCGTGGTCAAGGGGCTGCTCGAAGATCCCATGGCGATCCTGCTGTAAAAGCAGGATTTTCCAAATTCGATTCGGAGAAGGAGTGTCTGCGAAATGGCGGACGAAAGCTTTGACCTGATCGTCATCGGCGCGGGTCCGGGAGGCTACGTCGCGGCGATCCGCGCCGCCCAGCTCGGGATGAAGGCCGCGGTGGTGGAGAAGGCGCATCTCGGCGGCATCTGCCTCAACTGGGGCTGCATCCCGACCAAGGCGCTGCTGCGCTCGGCGGACATCTACCGCGAGATCAAGCACGCCAAGGACTACGGCCTCTCCGCCGGAGAGCCGGGCTTCGACCTCGCCGCGATCGTCAAGCGCTCGCGCGGCGTCGCGGCGCAGCTCGCGGGTGGCGTGAAGCACCTGCTGAAGAAGAACAAGGTCACGGTGATCGACGGCCACGGCCGCCTCGACGGGCCGGGCAAGGTCAAGGTCGAGAACGACGGCAAGCCGGTCGGAACCTTCCAGGCCAAACACATCATCGTCGCCACCGGCGCACGCGCCCGCGATCTGCCGGGGCTCGAAGCCGACGGCAAGCTGGTGTGGACCTACCGCCAGGCGATGACCCCCGACGTCATGCCGAAGTCTCTGCTGGTCGTCGGCTCGGGCGCGATCGGCATCGAGTTCGCGAGCTTCTACAACACCCTGGGCGTCAAGACCACGGTCGTGGAAGTGATGGACCGGGTGCTGCCGGTCGAGGACGCCGACATCTCCGCGATGGCGCTCAAGGCGTTCAAGGCGCAGGGCATGGACGTGCGCGTCTCGACCAACGTCAAGGAACTCAAGAAGGCCGCGAACTCCGTCACCGTGGTGCTGGAGAAGGGCGGCAAGACCGAGGAGGTCACCGTCGACCGCGTGATCATGGCGGTCGGCGTGGTGCCGAATACCGAGGACGTCGGCCTCGAGACCACCAAGGTCAAGGTCGAGCGCGGCCGGATCAAGACCGACGAATTCCTCCGCACCGACGAGCCGGGCGTCTACGCGATCGGCGACGTGACCGCGCCGCCGCTGCTCGCCCACAAGGCGAGCCACGAGGCGATCATCTGCGTCGAGAAGATCGCCGGGCTGCACGTCCACCCGATGGACACGCGCAACATCCCCGGCTGCACCTACTGCACGCCGCAGGTGGCGAGCGTCGGCCTTTCCGAGGCGAAGGCCAAGGAACTCGGCTACTCGGTCAAGGTCGGTAAGTTCCCGTTCGTCGGCAACGGCAAGGCGATCGCGCTCGGCGAAACCGAGGGCATGGTCAAGACGGTGTTCGACGCCAAGACCGGAGAGCTGCTCGGTGCGCACATGATCGGCGCGGAAGTCACCGAGCTGATTCAGGGCTACGTCGTCGGCAAGACCTTGGAAACCACCGAGGCCGAGCTGATGCACACGGTGTTCCCGCATCCGACGCTTTCCGAGATGATGCACGAGTCGGTGCTTGACGCTTACGGCCGAGCCATTCATTTCTAGGCCGAAGCCAGACATTCCAGGGTTATCATGGACGACAGCAAGTTGAGTGCGGCCGCGCTGCGGCATCCGGAAAAACGCAACCGGCCCGACAATCCCAGCCCGCGCAAGCCGAAGTGGATCCGCGTCAAGGCGCCCACTTCGCAGGCTTACGGCGACGTGGTGAAGATGATGCGCTCCAAGCAGATGCACACCGTCTGCGAGGAGGCCGCGTGCCCGAACATCGGCGAGTGCTGGCAGCGCCGCCACGCCGCGTTCATGATCCTGGGCGACACCTGCACCCGCGCCTGCGCGTTCTGCAACGTCAAGACCGGGCGACCCGGTCTCGTCGACCCCACCGAACCCGCCCACGTGGCGGAATCGGTGGTGCAGATGGGCGCCAAGCACATCGTCGTCACCTCGGTGGACCGCGACGACCTCGATGACGGCGGCGCGATGCAGTTCGTCAAGGTGATCGAGGCGGTGCGCGCCGCCTCGCCCGAGACCACCATCGAGGTTCTGACCCCGGACTTCCGCGACAAGGCCGGCGCGCTCGAAGCGGTGGTCGCGGCCAAGCCCGACGTGTTCAACCACAATCTCGAAACCGTGCCGCGGCTCTATCCCTCGATCCGCCCCGGCGCGCGCTACTTCCAGTCGCTCTCGATCCTGCGCGACGCCAAGCGCATCGACCCGACGATCTTCACCAAGTCGGGCCTGATGGTCGGCCTGGGCGAGACCAAGTCCGAAATCCTCCAGGTGATGGACGATCTCCGCGTCGCCGACGTCGACTTCCTCACCATCGGGCAGTACCTCCAGCCGACGCTCAAGCACGCGGCGGTCGCCGAGTACGTCACTCCCGAGCAGTTCGAGGATTACAAGACGATCGCCCTCGCCAAGGGCTTCCTGGTGGTCGCCGCCTCGCCGATGACCCGTTCGTCCTACCACGCGGACCGCGATTTCGAAGCCCTGCGCGCCGCGCGTATCGAGAAGCTCGGCCGAGCGGCGGGATGAGGTCCCACTCGGAGTCCCGCGTACTGCCCTACACGCCGGAGCAGATGTTCGACCTCGTTGCCGACATCGACGCGTATCCGAAGTTTCTCCCCTGGTGTCTCGATGCCCGCGTCACCGAGCGGGTGTCGGACTCCGAGGTGCGCGCCGAGATGGAAATCGGCTTCAAGATGATGCGGGAGCGCTATCTCTCGCGCGTTACCCTCGACCGCCCCGGCGAGATCGACGTCGAAAGCCTCGACGGCCTGTTCAAGGAGCTTCACACCGTGTGGCGCTTCGATCCCGCGCCCGGCGGCACCCGCGTCGGCTTCGAAATTCGCTTCTCCTTTCGCTCGTTCCTCTTGCAAACCATGATCGGCGCGGTATTCAACGAGGCGGCGCGGATGATGGTGCGATCGTTCGAAAAGCGCGCCCAGGTTCTCTACGGATAGGAAAACGATCATGACCGCTTGTCCCTGCGGCTCGGGGAAACCGCTCGACGCCTGTTGCGGCCCGTTCATCGACGGCGCGCCCGCGCCGACCGCCGAGGCGTTGATGCGCTCGCGCTACACCGCGTACGCGCTCGGCAACATCGCCTACATCGCCGCCACTCACGCGCCCGAGGCGCAGGAAGACTTCGACCAGGCCGGGTCGGAGGAGATGGCGCGCAAGGTGAAGTGGAAGGGCCTCACCATCGAGGCGACCGAGGCCGGCGGCCCGGACGACGAAACCGGCAGCGTGACCTTCGCCGCGCGCTTCTCGATGCAGGGGCAGGAGAGCTTCCACCGCGAGATCTCGACCTTCCGCAAGGACGATGGCCGTTGGGTCTACGTCGACGGCCAGGTCAATCCGCCGGTGGCGCAGCGCCATGTCGAGAAGATCGGCCGCAACGATCCGTGCCCGTGCGGCTCGGGCAAGAAGTACAAGAAGTGCTGCGGCGCGTAATCTAGTCCGCCAGGATTTCCAGCAACATTTCGAGGGCGGTGCGCGCCGTGGCGGTGCGCACCGCCGTTCTGTCTCCGGCGTAGTGCATTTCGCGGTGCAGGGTGGGGTGGCCGTGGCGCGCCGCGGCGAGGTGCACGAGCCCGACCGGCTTCTCGGGAGTGCCGCCGTCCGGTCCGGCAACGCCGGTCACCGCGACCGCCGCGTCGGCGCGCGAGTGGGCGAGCGCCCCCTCGGCCATCGCGCGCGCGGTTTCCGCGCTCACCGCGCCGTGCGCCGCGAGCGTCGCCTCGGGCACGCCGAGGCAATCCATCTTCGCCGCGTTGGAGTAGGTGACGAAGCCGCGCTCGAACGCGGCTGAGCTGCCGGGAATGTCGGTGATCGCCGCGGCGATCAATCCGCCGGTGCAGGATTCCGCGGTGGCGAGCAACAGGCCCTGCCGGCTCGCGCGGGCGAGCGCATCGCGGGCGAGGGCGGCGAGCGGCGCTTCGGTCATGGTGTCCTCCGTCTCAGAACAGCCGCAACGTGGACGGCAGATAAGGCGCGACGAGCGCCACCACGATCGCCGCGAACAGCCCTGCGATCAGGTCGTCGAGCATGATCCCGAGGCCGCCGTGCACCCTGCGGTCGGCCCAGCCGACCGGCCCGGGCTTCCACACGTCGAACAGACGGAAGGCGAAGAAGGCGAGCAGCCAGCCGCCGAGGTCCGCTCCGGCGGGGATCAGCGCGATCCATTGCCCGGCGACTTCGTCGATGACGATGCTGCCGGGGTCCTCGGCATCCATCGCGCGGGCGGCGGTATCGGCGGCGGGGATGCCGATCAGCGCGGCTGCCGCGGCGGCGCACGCGAGCGCGAGCGGGCCGCCGAACGTGGCGATCGGCACCGCCGCGATGGCGGCGGCGAAGGATCCGACGGTCCCGGGCGCAACCGGAGCGCGACCGACGCCGAAGCCTGTGGCCAGCGTCACTGACGCGAACTTCCAGAACGTGGATACCATGCGACCTCCAAGGGAGACTC
>QKGW01000059.1 GCA_003250275.1 Alphaproteobacteria bacterium | reverse complement strand
GACCAGCCCGGCGTTGGGGAAGATGCGGAAGGCGTCGATCAGGGCGTCGAGCCAGCCCGGCAGGATCTCGGTGTCGTTGTTGAGGAACACCAGGTAGTCGCCGCGCGCCGCCGCGGCGCCGAGATTGCAGGCGCGGATGAAGCCGCCGTTGCGTTCCGGCGTGACGATGCGCAGGCCTGGGATCGCGGGCAGCAGCGCGGCGGTGCCGTCGGAGGAGCCGTCGTCGACGACGATCACCTCGACGTCGTCGCGCCCGAGGCCGTCCGCAAGGCTCGCGAGGCAGCGCAGGGTGTAGAGCAGTTGGTTGTAGACCGGGATGACGATCGAGACCCGCGGCCGTTCGGCGCACGGCAGGCGCGGCGCGGCGGCATCCCCCGCCCCGGTCTCGCGCGCGAGCAGCCATTCGGCGATCGCCCGTTCGCTGCGGACGATGACGTCGACGAAGGCGCTGTCGCGGAACGACTGGCGGGTCTCCTCCTGCTTCGACAGCAGCGCCTCGCGGCTCTTTTCGAGCGCGGCGACGAGCATGTCGATCTTGCGTTCCTCTTCCGCCTGCGCCTCGGCGGCGCGGCGGTCGGCGGCCGCGAGGCCGTCGCGCAGGTCGATGCGGGCGCGCGCCGCCTCCATCGCCAGTTCGATCAACGCCGCGTCGCGCGCGAGCGCGGCGGCGTGGTCCCCGGCGTCGAGCGCCGGCGGGCGCACCTCGCCCGCGGCCTCGGCGGCGGCGAGGCGCGCCATCGCGGCGGCGGCCTCGGGCAGCGCCGGGGTCGGGTCGGCGAGGCGCGCGGCGGACTGGGTGCGCAAATCGGCGGAAAGCGAGCGGGCGACGATCTCGTCGGGCGAAAGGCCGCCGTCGCCGACGAGCGCGGCGAGCGCGGCGGTCTGGCGCATCGGGTCGGCGAACCAGCGGTCGTAGGGCAGCCACACCGAGGGCAGCGCGTGCGCGGCGGCTAGGCTCGCGGCGGTTTCGGCGAGCCAGATGTGCTCGGCCAGCACCGGCGACATCCGGTCGCGCCGCGCGAGCGACCCGGCGACCTCGGCGCAGTGGCGATGGGTGGCGATCACCGCGGCGGAGATGCCGAGGTCGGCGATCAGTTCCTCCCACAGCGCGAACAGGCGCGGCATTCGCGGGTCCTTGATCACCACCGGACGTCCGTCCGCTTCGCCGAGCAGCGCGGCGAGGCGGCGGAACAGCCGCCCGCGCGGGCGCTGCGCCTCGGGGGAGAAGGTCCAGCCCTCGGGCAACGGGCGCGGGTCCATCCAGTCGCGGCCGAAGGCGCGGAGGATGTCGTCGTGCGCGGCGACGACGTCGAGGTCTTCCCAGTAGCCTTCCGGATTGGCGGCGTTGCCCGGCATCAGGCGGTCGCCCGCGTAGCAGCCGAGCACCTCGGCGGTCTTGGCCGCGAGCGAGGTTCCCGAGCGGTGGCAGCCGAGGACGATGACGAGATCAGGCGACATGGAACGAACCCCGGAAATGACGCCGACGGCGGACCGCGCGCGGCCCACCGGGTGAGAAGATGACTCTATCCGGCAAATGATTAGGGATTTCTTACCCCCGCTTGTCAGTGCCGCCGCGCGCCCCGTATGATCGCGGAAACTTCGGCAGGATGCGAGCGGCATGAGCGACGACTATCCCCGCGCGGACCAGCGGCGGCTGATCGCCGCCCTTCCCTTCGATCATCACGCGGTCTACCGCAACCGCCTCGACGACCAGCTCTTCGCCCGCCTCGGGGTCGAGCGCGGTCTCGTCGCGCAGGATCTGGTCGCGGGCCGCGTCGGCGCGCTGGTCTGCGCCGCCGATGCGCTCGACCCGCACCTCGCCGGCTGCCTCGCCACCCTTGCGGTGCAGAGCCTGCCGCTCGCCAAGGTCGGCATGCTGCCCGCCGATCCCGACGACGCCGGGATGCTCGACGTCTGGGCCGGCACCCGCGCGGGCGGCGACGGCCCGCGCCCCGAGGCGGTGCGCGACGCGCGCGCGTGGATGGCGGACCTCGACGCGGTGCTGGTGCTCGACGCCCGCGCGCTCTGCCACCCCGGCCTCGCGCTCGCGATCGCCCGCACGCGCCGCAGCGACGCCGCCGAGTTGATCGTGTGGAACCAGATCCGCGTCGCCGAGACGGCGGGCGGGCTTGGTCTCGCCTACGTGCGCAGCGGCGACCCGCTCGCGCAGCCGACCGGCATGGCGCACGCGCCGGTGACCGGTGAGATGTTCGCCGCAGCCCCCGCCCGCCTCGCCGAACTGCCGGAGGACACCTTCGGCTTCCTCGCCGCGGGCGACCTCCACCTCGCCGCACTGCGGCTGGCGCGGCGCGCCCCCGCGGTCGGGCGGATCGGCGAATTCCTCGGCGCGGTGCGCGGCGAGGGCTACGCCCGCCCGCTCCACCCCCGTCACCCCGACGCGCCCGCCGCCTACGCCGACCTCCTCGCCGATCGCGATTTCGCCGCGCTGCCGGGCGCGTCCGGCGCGCCGCCCCACCAGAGCCCGCGCCGCCGCGCCGCGTCGATCGACGTGGTGATCAACTTCCGCGACAAGCCCGAGGACACCCTCTGCGCGATCGCCTCGGTATTGCGCCAGGAAACCGCCGCGCACGTCACCGTCGTCCTCGTCGACAACCGCTCCACCGCCGAGAGCCGCGCCGCGGTGCGCGCCGCCGCCGAAGCGGGCGCGCACCGTGCGCGCTTCGTCTGGGTCGACTACGACGCGCCGTTCAACCACTCCGACCAGACCAACCGCGGCCTCGCCGCGAGCGACGGCGAGGTGGCGGTGCTGATGAGCAACGACTGCGAACTGCTCGACCCCGGCGTCCTCGACGAGATCGCCGCGTGGAGCCTCGCCCCCGGCATCGGCGCGGTCGGGCCGCGCCTCGTCGACCGCTCCGGCAACCTCACCTGCTCGGGCGTCGAGGGGCTCTACATCGGCCAGGAGTTCCTGCCGGTGGTGACGGAAGGGTTCGACCACCTCCACGCCGAGGCGATCCGCGAGGTGCTGGCGGTGCCGTTCTCGTGCGCCGCGGTGGCGCGCGCCGCGCTCGCCCGCTTCGGCGCTCTCGACGCGGCAGACTTCCCGATCGCGCTCAACGACGTCGAATACGGCCTGCGCCTCGGCGCGGCGGGACTGCGCAACCTCTGCCTCGGGCCATGGCGGGCGCGCCACGAGATCCACGGCAGCCGCGGCCGCGTCGACGACGGCGCGCAGCTCGCGCGGCTGCGCGCCCTCTACCCGGCGCTGTGGACGGCGAAGGACCGGATGTTCGCCGGCGACTTCCAGCGCCAGATGGACGCCGCGCGGGTCGCCCAGCGGCTCGAAGACGAGGCTATTTGAGGTCGGCGAGGGAGACGAAGCCGAGGCGGCCGTCGGCGAGGCGCACCTGCACCCAGTCCTCCCCCGGCACCAGCGCGGTCATCGTCACCCGCGTGCCCTTGGCGAGACGCGCGAGCATCGCGCCGTGCGCGCTCGGGCTACCGCGCAGGGCGACGCGGTCGCGCACCGTGGCCATCACCGGCAGCGGCGACGACGGCCCCTCGGGCAGCGCCACCAGCGCCTTCGCGGGCGGCGGCGGCGGCCCGGCGGGAACCTTGGCAGCGGGAAGCGCCTCGGAGGTTCCGCGCCCGAGCGACAGCGCCATCGCCCCGGCGAAGATCGCGATCACCAGCACAAACGGCAGCAGTTGCAGCCACAGCGCCCGCCCGAAGCGCGGCCAGCGGCTCTTGAGCGCGCGCGCCGCAGCAGCGCCGCCGAGCGACGCGAGCAGGGTTTCGGCCTCGTGGCGGAATTCCGTCTCGGCGGCGAACGGCAGCGCCTGAACGATGGTGGCGCGCGCGAGGTCGACCTCGCCCTTGCCGAGGAAAGCGCGTGCCTGGGCGAGCAGCATCCGCGCGTTGGCCTCGACCGGGCGGTCGCCGCCCTTGAGGTTGCGCCACAGCGCCGCGAACGCCCACACCGGCCCCTTGGGCAGCGCGGTCATGCCGCGCACCCAGGTGCGCAGCGAGGCGTCGACGGCGGCATCGGCGGCGCAGCGCGGGCAGTACACCCCGGAAACGGTGCGGCGCTCGGGCTTGAACGGCCGCCCCTCGACGACGTGGAAGATCGCGATGCGCGGCTGCGCCGAGAGGGTGCCGCAGGCGCGGCAGGCGGAGAACCCGGATTTCGGCGGCGGGCTCGGGCGCGGCGGCGGCTCCGGGCGTTTGGCCTCGGGGCGCGGCGGCGGCGGCGGTTGCTGCGGCTGCGGGTCGGGCTTTTCGCCGCGCGCGTGGTAGCGGCGGCGGCGCTCGGGGTCGCGCAGCACGCGGTAGGCTTCGTTGAGCAGGCGGAACTGCTCCGCCGCGCCGGGCCGGGTGTTGGTGTCCGGATGCAGACGCTTGGCGCGGGCGCGGAAGGCGATCTTGATCTCCTCCACCTCCGCATTCGCCGAGACGCCGAGCACCGCGTAATAGCCCTTGGGATCGTTGAACGCCACGCTACACCACCACGCCGGGGCGATCGTCGGCGGGCCGCACCTCCTCGGGCACGACGAAGGCAGGCGTGACCCGCAGGCTCAGGCTGCCGGTGTAGCCGATCCCCTGCATCGCCTGGGCGAAGACCCCCTGGAGGTCGCGCGGCATCGGCTCGGGCAGCGGATCGTGGGTGCGCATCACCAGATCGAGGCTGCGCGCGCCGCGGCTGACCAGCCCGTCGATTTGCATCGGGCCGAGGCTGGAGAGGGTGAAGTCGAGGAGAAAGCGGGTGTCGTCGCCGCGCGTGCGGTTGCGCTTCGCCTCGTCGTCGTCGGGCTCGGGCGTGCGCCGCACCAGCATCTGGATGCGCTCGATCGCGCCGCCCGCGAACATCGGCAGCGGATAGACGCGCCACTCGCCCGCCGGGCGCTGCGCCGCGCCCGCGGCCTCGCGCAGGTCGTCGGAGAGGCGTTGCGCGACCTTGCCGACGCGCGCGTCGTCGCGCCCGCGCGGCGGCAGTTCGCCGAGGCGCAGCCACCCCTGCACGTCGCCCGAGCGCACCGCCGCCACCGCCGCGGCGAGGTTGGCGAGGAGCTGCGGGCCGGGCTGCGGCAACTGCGCGAGCACCCGCGCCGCCGCGCCGCTATCGACCGCGGCGAGGCTCTGCACCAGGGCATCGAGGGTGGTCACCGGGCTCGCGCCGGAGAACAGCGCGGGCGGCGGCGCGCCCGCCTCGGGCGGCACCCGCGACAGCACCTCCGCCGCGACCTGGGTGCCGGTGGGCAGCGGCGCGCGGAGATCGAGGGCGACGAACCCGGCGGCGGTCTTGAGGGTCGGCTGGCCGAGCGCGGTTTGGCCGATCACCTGCCCGGTGAGCGTGCCGAGGGCGGGCTGCGCCGGAGCCTCGGGCGGCGGCGCGAACCCCTGCGGCGCGGCCTGCCCGGCGCCCGGAAGCGGCGG
>QKGW01000303.1 GCA_003250275.1 Alphaproteobacteria bacterium | reverse complement strand
GCCCGGCGGCCTCGCCAACGCCAACATCGGCGCGTCGATGGTGTTCGGCGGCATTTCCGGCTCGTCGGTGGCGGACACCTCGGCGGTCGGCTCGGTGATGATCCCGCAGATGGAGCGGCAGGGCTATTCGCAGCTGTTCAGCGCCTCGGTCACCGCCGCCTCGTCGCCGATCGGGATGATCATCCCGCCGTCGATCCCGATGATCGTGTGGAGCTTCATTTCCGGCATCTCGCTCAATCAGCTGTTCCTCGCCGGGCTGATCCCGGGGGTGCTGATCGGCGTGGTGCTGATGGCGATCTCGACCACGCTTTGCCTGATGTACGGCTACCAGGCGCGCTTCACCCGTCCGTCGCTGCGCCGCCTCGCGCGCAGCGGGCGGGACGGCCTGCTCGCGATCGGCGCGCCCGCGATCATCATCGGCGGCACGGTGAGCGGCGAGTTCACCCCCACCGAAGCCTCGGTGGTCGCGGTGTTCTACGCGCTGTTCGTGACCATGGCGATCTACCGCGAACTCTCCTGGCGCGAGCTGCCGCGGATCGTGATGTCCGCCGGGCGGATGTCGGCGTCGATCATGTTCGTCGTCGCCTGCGCCACGGTGTTCTCGTTCTTCCTCACCGTCGTCGGCCTGCCGCAGTTGGTCGGCGCATTGTTCCGCGACCTCGTGGTCTCGCCCGGGCTGTTCGTGCTCGTCGCCGCGGCGCTGCTGTTCGTCTGCGGAATGTTCCTCGACACCACCACCACGATCCTGATGATCGGCCCGATCCTCTATCCGCTGATCGCGCACTACGGCCTCGATCCGCTCGCGGTGACGATGGTGTTCCTGATCGTGCTCGCGGTCGGGCTGGTGACGCCGCCGGTCGGGCTGTGCCTGTTCGTCGTCGCCACCCTGGTGCCGGTGCGGGTGATCGACGTCGCCAGGGGCTGCGCGCCCTACGTCGCGGGGATGCTCGCGGTGGCGGTGCTGATCTGGCTGTTCCCCGGCCTCGCCTCGTGGGGAGGTTCGTGATGCGCGCGCTTACCCTGGTGATCTCGACCGCCGCCCGCGCGCTCTCCGCACTCTGCGCGGCGCTGATGTGCACCGCCCTGGTGGCGATGGCTTTGAGCGTGTTCGTCCAGGTGGTGCTGCGCTCGGTGTTCGACACCACCTTCCTGCCGCTCGACGATCTCGTCGTCTACGGCTTCAGCATCATCGTCTTCACCGGCACCGCGCTGGTGTTCCGCGCCAACGTCCACCTCGCCACACCGGTGCTGCTCGACGCGATGCCGCCGCGCGCCCAGGTGGTGGGGCGGTGGATCATCGACGCGCTGTGCCTGGTTTTCCTGCTGCTGCTGCTGGTCGAGGGCGTCGCCTACGCCCGCGACGGAATGCACCAGTTCAGCCCGCTTTTGCACGTCCCGGTCGGCTACATCTATGCCGCGATCCCGCTCGCCGGGTTCGCCGGGATCGTGTTCATCCTGGACCGCCGCCTCGCGGAATGCCGGGCGCGGCCCCACGACGAGGGAGGCCGAGAATGACCGTTCAATCCAACCCCACGAAACCTGCGGCGCGGCCGGTCCGCATCGCCTTCATCGGCGCCGGGGTGATGGGCGCGCCGATGATCCGCAATCTCCACAAGGCGGGCCTGCCGGTGGTCGCCACCGACGCGCGGCCCGAGGCGGTCGCCGATCTCGCGGCGGAAGGCATCGCCATCGCCGCCGACGCGGCCCAGGCGGTGGAGGGCGCGGATTTCGTCATCACCATGCTGCCCGACACCCCGAACGTGCGCGCCGTGCTGTTCGGCAAGGGTGGCATCGGCGCGGCGCTGAAGTCCGGTACCGTGGTCGTCGACATGAGCACGATCAGCGCGAGCGCGGTGCGCGAAATGGCCGAAGGCCTCGCCGCGCGCGGCGTCGCCCTGCTCGACGCGCCGGTGAGCGGCGGGATGAAGGGCGCGATTGCGGGCACCCTGTCGATCATGGTCGGCGGCGACGCGGCGGCGTTCGATCGCGCGCTGCCGGTGCTGGAGGCGATGGGCACCACCATCCGCCGCGTCGGCGAAAGCGGCATGGGCCAGGTGTTCAAGATGTGCAACCAGCTGATGGCGGCGAGCCACATCCAGGCGATGTGCGAGGCGTTCTCCCTCTGCCGCGCCTTCGACGGCGACCTCGCATTGCTGCGCGAGGTGCTGATGGGCGGCGCGGCGGGCTCGTGGATGCTCGAAAACCTCGGACCGCAGGTGCTCGCCAACGACACCTCCGCCGGGTTCCGCATCGATCTCCACCTCAAGGACCTCCGGCTCGCGGGCGAGGCGGCGTTCGAGAAGGGCCTGCCGCTTACCGGACTTGCGCTCGCGACCTCGCTCTACCTCGAGGCGCGCGCCCATGGCGAGGGCGGCAACGGCAACCAGGCGCTGTTCCGCACGATTGAGCGGATGACCAACCAGGAGCGGTAAATCATGGCCAACCCGAGCAAGACCATCGTCATCGGTTCCGACCACGCGGGCTTCGGGCTCAAGGCCGAGGTGATCGCGGCGATCCGCGAGTTCGGCTACGAGGTCGTCGACATCGGCTCGTTCGACTGCAATCCGGTCGACTTCCCCGACATCGGCGCGGCGCTCTGCCGCGTCATCCTCGAAGGCGGGGCGAAGCGCGGCGTGATGGTCTGCGGCACCGGCGTCGGCGCGTCGATCGCCGCCAACAAGATCAAGGGCATCCGCGCCGCGGTGTGCCACGACGTCCACTCGGCGCACCAGTCGGTCGAGCACGACGACGTCAACGTGATGTGCATCGGAGCGCAGATCGTCGGGCCGTGGCTCGCGCGCGACCTGTTGAAGGCGTTCCTCGACGCCGAGTTCGCCGACACCGAGGAATACCGCCGCCGCGTCGCCAAGCTCGGCGAACTGGAGAAGCGCCTATGACGTCGCCGGAAGTCCTGGTGTTCGGCTCGATGAACGCCGATCTGGTGTTCGCCCTCGACCGCCTGCCCGCGCCTGGCGAGACGGTGATCGGCCCCGATCACGCGGTCTATCCCGGCGGCAAGGGCGCGAACCAGGCGGTCGCGGCGGCGCGCGCGGGCGCCACGGTGCGGATGGCGGGGTGCCTCGGGCGCGACGGCTTCGGCGACCTGCTCGCGGCGTCGCTCGTCGATGCCGGGGTGGCGGTGGAGGACGTGCGCCGCATCGACGCGCCGACCGGCTGCGCCGCGATCGGCGTCGACCGGGCGGGGGCGAACCAGATCATGGTGTCGGGCGGCGCGAACCTGCACGCCCGTGCCGCCGACGTCGCCGACGCGCGGCTGACTCCGGCGGTCACCGTGCTGTTGCAGATGGAGGTGACGCCCGCCGAGAACTGGGATCTGGCGCGGCGCGCGCGGCGGAACGGCGCGCGGGTGGTGCTCAACCTCGCGCCCGCCGCCCCGGTGCCGCCCGACGTGCTGGTCGGGATCGACGTGCTCGTGGTCAACGAGACCGAGGCGATGGCGATCGCGCGTTACGTCGGCGACGCGCCGCTCGGATCGCTCGCGGCGGCGGCGGCGATCTCGGCGCGCGCCGGAATCGCCTGCGTCGTCACCCTGGGCGGCGACGGCGCGGCGGCGTTCGCGCCCGGCGAGGCGTGGCGGATCGGCGCGCTGCCGGTGCGGCCGGTCGACACCACCGCGGCGGGCGATTGCTTCGTCGGCTGGCTCGCGGCGCGGCTCGCGGCGGGCGACGGCCTCGCCGTGGCGATGCGCTGGGCCTCGGTGGCCGCGGCGCTCGCGTGCCTCGCGCCCGGCGCGCAGCCGAGCCTGCCGACGCGCAACGCGGTGGCGGCGCGCGTCGGCGAATTGGCTCCGGCGGAGCCGATTTAGGTCAGCAGCGCGTAGAGCGCGATCGCGGCGGCGTTGGAGACGTTGAGGCTCTCCATCGCCGGGCGGATCGGCAGGCGCGCGGTGAAGTCGCAGGCTTCGAGACTGAGGCGGCGGAGGCCCGCGCCTTCCGCGCCGAGCACCAGCACCAGCTTGTCGGGGAGATCCTGCTCGCCGAGGGTCTTGTCGGCGCTGCCGTCGAGGCCGACGCACCAGTAGCCCTGCTGCTTGAGCGAATCGAGGGCGCGGGCGAAATTCGGCGCGCGCACCAGCGGCACGGTTTCCAATGCGCCGCACGCGGCCTTGGCGATCGTGCCGGTTTCCTCGGGGGCATGGCGGTCGGGCACCAGCACCGCGAGCGCGCCGAACGCCGCCGCAGAGCGCAGCACCGCGCCGATGTTGTGCGGGTCGGTGACCTGATCGAGCGCGACGACGAGCGCGCGCTTCGGCATCGGGCCGCCGTCGGCGGGGGCGTCGGGGATGTCCTCGACCTGCGCGCCCGGCAGCGGCGCGCACAGCATCGCGGCGCCCTGGTGCACCGGCCCCGGCCCGAGCACCGCCTCGATGTCGCGGCGTTCGGCGGGGGCGGGGGTGATCGCGTGCGGCGTGTCGGCGAGGACCTGCTGCAGCGCCTCGAAGGCCTCCTGGGTGAGGAGCAGGCGCTTGGGGCGGCGCTCCGGGTTGAGGAGGGCGGCGGCGACCGCGTGCAGGCCGTGGATCCAGATTTCCGAACCGCCCGAGCGGCGCTCGCGGCCGCGGCTTTCCTGCTGGCGGGACTGGCGCTGCGCCGGCTCACGGCGAGACTTGAAACGCGACATGGAAACTCCCATTTTCTACCGCGCCTTTCTCGGCGCGAACCGGCCCGACGCGGTTCCGGCCGCGTTGTTTTAGCACGAAGCCGGACGGCCGCGCGAGAATTCCGGGCACGCCGACTTTGCTGTTGACACGGGACGGGAAATGCTCATATTTGCGCACTCCAACGCACCGGTCCGCACGGACTGGACGCGTCCTGGACGACCCGCCGAGTGGCGTGGTGCGGAGGGGTGGCCGAGCGGTCAATGGCAGCAGACTGTAAATCTGCCGACGTATGTCTACGTAGGTTCGAATCCTACCCCCTCCACCACCCGCGGTTCAGGCAGTTCGCGCCAGGGCGTGTTTTCGTGCGCCAGTCGCGTTGGTGCTCCGGCGTCGGGTCCTGGGCGGGGGAAGTGTGCGGGTGTAGCTCAATGGTAGAGCCCCAGCCTTCCAAGCTGGTTGTGAGGGTTCGATTCCCTTCACCCGCTCCAAGTTACCGGCGCGACGGGGTGTGTACGGACGGATGCTCCGAGGTTACTATCGGGCGGTCCCGGACGGCGAAAATCCGGGGCGGGGCGGGTGGTTCCTCCTCGTTCCCCATTCACCAACACCGCAAACATTGGATTTGACGTCATGTCCAAGGAAAAGTTCGAGCGGAATAAGCCGCACTGCAACATCGGCACGATCGGCCACGTTGACCACGGCAAGACGACGCTGACGGCTGCGATCACGAAGGTGATGGCGGAAGCGGGTCGCGCGAATTTCAGCGCGTACGAC
>QKGW01000153.1 GCA_003250275.1 Alphaproteobacteria bacterium | reverse complement strand
GCGGTACAGGACGCCAGCCGCACCACCGCGAACGAGATCGGCGCGATCTCCGAGATCATGGGTTCGGTGACCTCGATCACCGCCTCGGTCGCGGCGGCGGTGGAGCAGCAGCAGGCCACCACCGCGGACATCGCCCGCTCGATCACGCTCGCCGCCAACAGCGCCCAGGAGGTCAGCCAGAACGTCGCCGGCCTCACCGCCGGGGCGCAGGAGACCGGCGACGCCTCGCGCTCGGTGCAGGAGGCGGCGAAGGCGCTGTCGCGCCAATCCGAGGGGATGCGCGAGGACGTCGAGCGCTTCCTCGAAGCGATGCGCGCGAGCTGAGCCACCGACAGCGAAACGAAAGACGGCGGCCCCGGAAGAGGCCGCCGTCGTTTTTTGGAAACCCGCTCAGACCGCGGCGAGCTGGCGCTCGGTTTCCTTGACCGAGGTCTCGACGACGTCGTTGACTGTCTTGTGCAGGGCGTCGACGCCGCGACGTCGCCGACCTCGGTCGCCTGCTGCGACACCGCGGAGATCAGCGTCGCCACCTCCTGCGCGCCGCCCGCGACGTCCTGAACGTTGCGCGAGATGTCGCGCGTCGTCGCGTTCTGTTCCTCCACCGCCGAGGCGATGGTGGCGGACGCCTCGTCGACCTTGGCGATGGTGTCGCGGATCGTCTGCATCGCCGCCACCATCCGCCGTGACAGGCCCTGCATCGTCTCGATCTGCGCGGTGATCTCGCCGACCGAGCGCTGGGTCTGGTTGGCGAGGTTCTTGACCTCGCCCGCGACCACCGCGAAGCCCTTGCCCGCCTCGCCCGCACGCGCCGCCTCGATGGTGGCGTTGAGCGCGAGGAGATTGGTCTGCCCGGCGATGTCGGAGATCAGCTTGACCACCTCACCGATGCCCCCTGCCGCGCTATCGAGCTCGCCGACGAGATCGCCCGCCTGCCGCGCGAGGTCGCCCGCGTCGCGCGCCACCGCGGTCGAAGCGGCGGACTGGCTCGCGATCTCGCCGATCGAGGCGGAGAGCTGCTCCGCCGCGCTCGCCACCATCTCGGCGTTGGCGAGCGCCTGCTCGGCGGCGGCGGCGACGGTGGTGGCGTTGCCGTGCATCGACTGCACCAGGCCGTCGAGATGGGCGACGCCGCCGGTCATGATCTCGGTACGCTGCGCCACCGCTTCGAGCGCGGCGTCGGTCTCGCGCTCGACGGTGTCCGCCATACCGCGCACCGCGTCGAGGACCGCGCGCTTCGACCGCGCGGCAAGCTCCTTCTGCTCGGCTTCGAGCCGCTGGTTGTCGGCGAGCTTGGCGCGGAAGATTTCGAGAGCCGAGGCCATCTCGCCGATCTCGTCGCGGCGGTCGTGCCCGGCGATCTCGACATCGAGGTCGCCCTCGGCGAGGCGGCGGGTCGCCCCGGCCATCGCCGTCACCGGCGCGAGCGAGCGGCGCAGCATCCAGAACATCGCACCGCACATCACCAGCAGCACCGCGCCACCCGCGGCCAGCACCGAGCGCATCAGCCGCGCCGCGCTCGCCTCGATCGCGGTGCGGCTGAGGCCGGTGTAGAGCACGCCGACGACCGCGCCGGAAGGGTCCTTGATCGGGTCGTAGGCGGTGTAATAGGGCTCGCCGAGGATCACCGCCTCGCCGCGATAGGGTTTGCCGTCCTTGAGCACGGCGTCGAACACCGGTCCAGGGGCGAGTTTGGTGCCGACCGCGCGCGCGCCGTCGGGCTTCATCACGTTGGTCGAGACGCGGGTGTCGCCGGCGAAGATCGTCGCGGTGCCGCCGACCAGCCGCTTGATCGTGTCGACCGGGGCGAAATTGCCGTTGAGGGGGTGACCGTCGGCGGTGAGCGTGCCAC
>QKGW01000078.1 GCA_003250275.1 Alphaproteobacteria bacterium | reverse complement strand
GCGGCCGGGCACGTACTGCACCACCACCGGCAACGGCGCTCCGGCGATCCGCGCCACGCCCTTGATCCGGAACACTCCGGGCGGGCTCGCCGCGAGGGTGGCGAACAGGCGGTCGCGGTCGACGGTGTCGGCGAGGTCGAAGCGCAGCGCCGAGAAGCCCTCGTCGAGATGGGTGACGCCGTCGGCATGGCGGTGGTGATGATGATCGTGGTCGTGGTGGTGGTGATGGCGGCCGCCGGTGCGTTCGAGCGCCGGGGCGGTGGCGCGCGAGAGGCCGCCCAGGGCGGCGGGCGGCACCCGGCCATGCTCCGCTTCGATCAGCCGCGCCTGCGGGTTGCGGTGGCGGATTTCGGCGGCGACGGCGGCGCGCGCGGCGGGGTCGACGAGGTCGCACTTGTTGAGCACCACCACGTCGGCGGCGCGGAGCTGCTGCGCGGCGACCTCGGAGGCGGCGAGGGTCGGCCAGAAGCGCGCCGCGTCGACCACCGTGACCACCGCGGCGAGGCGCGCGAGGTCGCCGACCTCGGCGAGTTCGGCGCGCAGGTTCATCGGGTTGGCGAGGCCGGTGGTTTCGAGCACCACGACCTCGGGCGAGAGCCCCGCGGAGAGGCGGCGCAGTCCCGCGCGCAGGCTGCCCGCGAGGGTGCAGCAGACGCAGCCCGCGTCCATCGTCAGCACCGAGCGGTCGCCTTCGAGCAGGTGGGTGTCGACGCCGGTTTCGCCGAGTTCGTTCTGGATCACCGCGACGAGGCGGTGCTGCGCCGCCTCGAACTCGATGAATTCGTTGAGGAACGAGGTCTTGCCCGAGCCGAGGAAGCCCGAAAGCACGACGAGGTCGGGCAGGTGCTCCGCCGGGCGCGCGGCGCAGAGCGCGTAGGGCGCGGCGTCGGCGGGGTCGCGCGCCTCGGGCCAGAGTGCCGCGGCGTCGCCCCAGGCGATCACCTCGGTAACGCTTTCGCCGCCGTCGCCGGAAACAGGTGCGAGCGCGCCGTTGGGGTGGCGCGCCCGCAGAAGCGCCGGAGTCGTGGTGCGCCGCGGCGGGTTGGGGGTCTGTTCCGTCGCGGCGGCGACCCCGGCGGCGAGCACTCGGAAGAGATCGCGGGCCAGGTCGAAGGCGGGCAAGTCCTCCTCGATCCCGCCCGGCGGCACCAGCCAGCCGCCGCCGTCGCGCGCGATGCCTTCGGGCACGACGATACGGCGGCGGGTTTCGGCGGTGAGCGCAAGCGCGAGGTCGCGCGCGGGCTGGACGAGGGCGAGGCGGACCTCGCCGATGGCGCAGGCGGCGGCGAGCGCCGGATGCGCGGGAAAATCGCGGAAGGCGTCCGCCGCACCCGCGCGCGAGGCTTCGATCGCGGCGCCGAGCGCCATGCGGTCGAGGATCGGATCGTCGGGTGCGGGGAGATAGAACAGCAGGAACGCGGCGGTGGCGGGATCGGCGGCGGCCTCGGCCTCAGCCGGCCACACGCCGTAGATGCCGGGGCGCGCGGCGATGCGGCAGGTCCACGCTCTCGGCGCGCTCGCGCAGGCGGCGCTGCCGAGCCACCCGGCGTCGCGGCGGAAGCCGGCGTCGAGACAGGCGGCGGTCATCCAGGTCGCGGGCAGGGCCTCAAGGGTTTGGGCGTCGAGGCGGGCAGGGTCGGGGCCGAAGATCGTCATGGCGTGCCTCGCGGATGGCGGGAGGGCGGGCCGCGCCCGGAGGCGCGGCTCGAACCGTTCGGATCAGAAGGTGATGGTGTCGCCGTTGCCGAGGTAATCGGGCGACGAGGTGCGGAACCGCGCGGTGCCGCGCACCACCGGATAACCCGCTTCGACGAACTTCTTGGCGGTGAGGTGGCCGGTGCAGTGGTTGCAGCCGACGCGCTCGAAGTTCCACTTGCCGAGCGAGAACACGAGATCGTCGTACTTCGGATCCCAGTCCTCGAACGGCGAGATGTGGAGGCCGCCGTAGATGCCGTAGAAGCGGTCGTTGTCGTACTTCAGCTTCTTGTGGGCGGTGCTGGTCATCTGCAGGATGCCCTGGTGGTTGCAGCCCGAAATCAGCACCAGACCCTTGTCCTTGACGTTGAACGCGAGCGAGGTTTCGCCGTAGACCCGGCAGATGATCGGCACGTCGAACTTGATCGCCATCATGCCGGGGCGGATCAGGGTCATCTCCTTGTCGATGATCCGGAGATCGTCGCCCTGGAAGCCCGAGTCCTTGATGTACTGCAGCCCTTCCTTGTAGAAGCCGTTGTGGATGTAGGTCGGGATGCGGTTGTTGTACTTCATCGCCACCGGGAAGCCCCAGAAGTGGTCGAAGTGCTCGTGGCTGAGGATCAGCGCCTCGATCTCGCCGGACTGGAGCATCCGGTCGATGCCTTCGCGCTTGAAGCTCTGATCCATCCAGTCGTACGACCAGCCGACGTCGAGCAGGTACTTGTGCTTGCTGCCGTCGAGGTCCTCGACCTCGATCAGGCAGGAGTAGCCGCCCGGGTTGTCCGGGTGCAGCGCCTGCTTCTGCTGGATCGCCCACGCCGCTTCGAGATCGTTCGGGATCATCTTCTTGATCGGCGCGATGCCGTCGGCGTAGCTCGACTTGCCGGGGCCCTTGCCGTTGCCGAACGGACCCCAGCCGATGGTGTACTGGTCGACGAGCAGGCCGCCCGAGGTGCGGATGTCCTCCATCAGGTGGGCGTTGTTGAACCAGCTCGTCTCCGAGATGTTGGTGACCTTGACGCTGCGCACCGCGCCGAAGTCCTGCTGCTCGCGGGCGACCTTGGGCAGGCGGTCGTAGGCCGAGCTCGAGTAGGAGTAGATGCCCATCGCCGCCAGGGTGCCGCCGATCGCGCCGGTGGCCGCCCCTTTGACGAAGTCGCGCCGGGAAGTGTTGAAGTCGTCAGTCATGATGTGTCCTCCCCTGGCTCACTTGACCATCTGGATCTGGCCGACCCAGGGCAGCAGGAACACCGCGACCGCGTAGGTCGCAGCTCCGGCCGCCGCGCCGACGGCGAGGCCGCGGGCGAGGGACGGCGTCCAGCGGACGTCGCGGGCGACGCGCTCATCGGCGGTTTCGTCGAGCTCGGTCGCGGTCTTGGGAACCGCCTTCCAGCCCGGCCAGCCGTCCATGAACCAGATGTTCACGAGGAACAGGTTGATCAGCCAGATCATCGGGATCATCGGGAACTGCTGCGGATGCGACAGGCCCTTCTGGGTGCCGAGGAAGAGGTGGGCGTAGCGGTAGTAGAGGAAGTAGACCGCCATGCCGATCAGGGCGCTGATCACCGTACGCAGGAACACGTTCACCGGCCGGCTGTACTTGGTCGGCCAGTTGCCGCAGAAGAAGGCGAGGTAGAGAACGCCGACGAGCCAGAAGATCGCGCTTTCGCCGACGTGCAGCCACCGCCAGTCGGGCGCCATCTCGCGACGGGTGCCGCGGATGTTGAGCCCCCAGGCGAGGTCCTGGGCGTAGAAGAGGAAGAAGCACAGGCAGAACGCGACCGCGATGATGCCGAAGAAGGCGGTGACGCGGCGCAGCCAGTCGGTCTGGATGAGGTTGAACGGATAGCGCTGCCAGATGCTTTCGTACACCCACACCACCACCGTGCAGCACATGATCCAGGCGATGTGGAAGTTGCCCGAGACGGTGTTGGCGAAGCCTTCCCAATAGGGCGGGGTGATCGCCGTGTACTTCTGCCACGGGTAGAACAGGATCGCCATGTGCGAGTGCATGGTGACGAAGTAGATGATCGTGCCGAGGAAGAAGGTCACCACCGCGATGGTGATGCCGCGCGTCGGCTGCGCGAGCTTCTGCCACGGCGCGTTCTCGCACGCCACCACCCAGCTGGGCGACAGCCACGAGGCGATCGCGGCGAACATCATGATCGCCTCGGTCGCGTACTCTTCCGCGTAGAAGTGGGTGAGGCCCATCGCCTGCAGGCGTTCGGGGCTGAAGTAGGCGATACCGTAGCGGCCGAGCAGGCCCATGAAGAACCCGTCGATCAGCAGCACCATCGCGCCGACGCAGAAGGCGGTGAGCACCAGTCCCTTGACCACCGGATGGGTGCGTTCGAGCCAGCCGTGGTTGAACGGCCAGAAGTCGAAGATGTACGCCAGCCAGATGAACAGAATCAGCAGCCAACGGCAGACCATGTATCCGACGTAGGGCGTGTACATCCGCATCAGTCCGCGCGGATCCTGGAAGATCCACCAGGTGACGCCGAAAATCGCGAAGATCATGAGGGTGTTGGCAACCGCCGGCAGCGGCCCGTCCCAGCGTTTGACGAGCTTACGGCGTTCGAGATAGCTTAACCCCCGATTGTCCGCTTCCATGAGACAACCTCCTTAGATGTGGACGGTCCGGTGCGGAGGGCCGCGACTTGCCGGTCCTGGGCCCTCCGCGTCGTCAACGTCCCCGTTGCGTGGTACTCGACAACCCTCCCGATCTCAGGCCGAGGCGCTCGGAGAGCGTCTCGACGGTTTCGTTGGCGGGGTCGATGCCCCGTTCCATGGCGAGACGGCACAGCTCCTCGAAAGTCCGCCGTTCCGTCGCCGCGGCTCGTCCCTCTCCGGGGAGCGCGCGGAACACCTGGCCGAGGTCGAAGAGATCGCGCCGCTTCATGCCACGTGCTCCTTCGCCTCGATGCCGCCCATCATTGCGGTGAACGCGTCGAGGCCGTGGGCGGCAAGCGGCACGGCGCGCCGCGCATCGCGATTCTGCACCGCCTGAATCAGGCTGACGTGCAGCGCGAAGAAGGATTCCACCGAAGTCTTGTCGAGCGCCGCCGGGCGGCCGGGGAGGCCGTGCACCTGGGCGATCTCCTTGACCAGGAGGGCGAGGTAGGGATTGGCCGCGACCCCGGCGAGGACGACGAAGAAGGTGACGTACTCGCGCGCGGTCTGCGGCGCGTCGCGGTTGACGAGGAAGCGGCCGAGCCGCGCGGTGACGGTTTCGAGGCGGCGGGCGTCCTCTCCGGTGCAGTGGTGGGCGGCGCGCGCGGCGATGTGCGGGCCGATCGCGCGCAGGGCGTCGAGCGCCGAGGCGGCGTCGAGGCGGAGCGCGTCGCGCTCGTCGTCGGTGGCGCGGGTGCCGACGTAGCAGCCGCTGCGGCCGCGGATTTCGACCCGGCCCTCGGCGGCGAGCGCGATCAGCGATTCGCGCACGGTGGTGCGGCTGTAGCCGAGGTGCTTGGCGAGTTCGCGCTCGCCCGGCAGGCGGTCGCCCTCGCCGAGACGCAGGCTGGCGATCAGATCGACGATGCTGTCGGTGCAGGCTCTGGCCATTGCAACGCCCCTCCCCTGTGGTCCAACCAGTGAACCGGCGGTGAGGCCGTCCCTCCACGGTCTCAACCAGAGACTATCCCACCCCAACGGGCGGAGCCAAGCGGAATGGGTATCTGGTCCAGCCACTCTGGGCGGCCATCCAAAC
>QKGW01000505.1 GCA_003250275.1 Alphaproteobacteria bacterium | reverse complement strand
TTCCGACCTCCTGCGTGAGTCGGAGGAGACGCTCGATCATCTGCGCGAAGGACCGGTGAACGAGGCGGACATCGCCGACCGGGCCTCCTCGGAGACCGACCGTGCGCTCGAACTCCGCACCCGCGACCGCGCGCGCAAGCTGATCGCCAAGATCGACGAGGCGCTGCTGCGGGTCGAGGACGGCTCCTACGGCTACTGCCAGGAAACCCAGGAGCCGATCGGCATCCGCCGCCTCGAGGCGCGGCCGATCGCGACCCTGTCGCTCGAAGCGCAAGAGCGCCACGAGCGTCTGGAGCGTACCCACCGAGACGAATGACGCCATCCCGGCGCAAACGAAAAGCCCCCGCTCGAACCGAGCGGGGGCTTTTTCATGGGCGCGGCGGAGAGCTTCAGCTCGCGATCGCCTTCGCCTGGCCTTCGAGCAGGCCTTCGGCGATCTGCAGGTTGGTGTTGATCAGCGCCTCGATCTTCTGCGCGCGGCGTTCCGGCGAGAGATCGAAGGTCACCTTGGCGGTGTAGTCGGACAGCCGGGTGAGATTGGTGCGGATATCCGCGGGCAGGCGGCAGTCGGACGACCCCATCAGGGTCTTGATCGCGGTCCAAAGCTTGAGGTTCTCGTCGAGGGCGGCGGCGAGCGCCGGGCCATCGCCGGCTTCGAGCGCCTGCGACATACCCACCGCCGCCTGGGTGAGGGCGAGGGCGTCGTCTTCGAAAGTCGAAATCTGGGTGGTCATGTGCGCGGTCTCCCGATGCGTTCGTCGCCGGGAATGCGGGCACTCTCCGGCCTTCGCCCGAGAGTTTCGCGCGGCGATGGTTAAGGAACCGCAAATACACCCAAGAAAAAGGTCCCGGCACGAAGGCCGGGACCGAGTGGCGGCAGACGGGTATCGCCGCGGAAAAGGATTAGAAGGGCAGGATCACGTCGAGCAGCTGCGAGCCGTAGCGCGGCGTCTGCATGTCGCTGATGGTGCCGCGCCCGCCGTAGGCGACGCGCAACTCGGCGATGTCGGACGAGGCGATGGTGTTGACCGAGCTGATGTCCTCGCGGCGGATCACGCCGGAGACCTGCAGCTGCCGCAACTCGTAGTTGACCCGCACCTCCTGCGAACCGGCGATCACGAGGTTGCCGTTGGGCAGCACCTGCACCACCACCGCGGCCACCGAGATCTTGATCGTCTCGGTCCGGGCGATCGAGCCGGAGCCGGTGATGTCGCGCGCGCTGGTCACGCCGCCGACCAGGCTGGTCGGGTCGACGGTGTTCGGCAGCACCTTGTTGACGCTGTTTTCGAGGCCGAGGAGGGTCGAGAAGCCCATGCTCTCGCCATCGCCGCCGCGCGACTGCGAGGAGGTGTTGGAAAGATCGGCGCTGTCGGTGATCGACACCGCGACGGTGAGGATGTCGCCGACCTTGGCGGCGCGCTGGTCCTTGAAGAAGGCGCGCGCGCCGGGCCGCCACAGCGAGTTCGCCATCGGCCGCGGCTCTTCGGGATCGGGCATCGGCATGGTCACCGGCTGGTAGCCGGACTTCTGCGTCGGGTTCTCGATCGCCGAGAGCTTCGGCTCCTCGCCGATCTCGGAGAGGCGGGTGAGGGTGTTGCAGCCCGAGAGCAGCGCCGCCGCGAGGGCGAGGGCTCCGAGCCGGGTGAACGTGCGGGTGCGGGACATCGTCGTCACTCCCTTAACGCAGCGCGGTCTGGGTGGGGATCACGTCCACCACGACCTGATGCGGCTGCACAATCTTGGCGAGCAGCGTGCGGTTGCTCTTGGTGTTGAGGATGCGGATCACGTCGCCCTGGCCGCCGGCGTCGAGGGCCTTGCCCTTGGCGGTCAGGTTCATCGTCTTGAGCGCGTAGAAGATCACCACTTCGTCGCCGCGGTCGACCAGGATCGGGGTCTGCAGCTGGTTGGCGCGCACCGGCTCGCCTTCCTTGATCTGGCGGCGGACCTGCTTGCCGACGAGGGCGTAGGGATCGGTGATCGCGCTCTCGGCGACGCGGTCGGCGCGCACGTTGGCGACGGTGATGTCGTTGGCGGAGATGATGTCGCCGCGGTTGAGCGTGGTCGAGAGCACCGGCAGCGCCTCGGTCGCGAAGGCGCGCCCGGCGATCGCCACCTGACGGGTGTAGACGACGCGGTCGTTCGCGGTCGCGGTGATGTCGACGACGGTCGAGAAGCGCTGGCTGTGCGGATCGTAGGCGGCCTGGCCGACCGAAACCGACGGCACCGCCTCGGCGGGCAGCTGCACCCCGAAGCCGGCGGTGGCGGGAATCAGCTCGGCGTTCCGGGGCGCGCCCTCGGCGACGAGCGCGGCGCGCACCGCGTCGAGGATCTCGCTTTCGCCGACGGTGCGGGCGTCGCGCTTGACTACCGCGCGGATGTCGCGCGAGAGCGGCTTCCAGTCGAGTTCGTAGAGGCGGGCGATGCGGCCGAGGAGGTCGGCGTCGAGCACCATCCGCTCGCCCGGCGCGGGGGCGTTGAGGATCGCGCGGTCGCCCTTCGGGATCGGGCCGGAGAACACGTCGCTGACCTTGATCGTGGCGCTGCGCACGGTGATCACCGGGTTGAGCACGTTGAGCGGCTCGATCTCGGCGGCGGACGCCATCTGCACGCCGAGCGCCTGCGCCGATGCCGGCGGGGCGGGGGCGAACGCGGCGAGCGCGAGGCCGGAAACGAGAAGAACGGTGCGGAGCTTCATCGTCGCCTCCTCACTTCATCTGCGAGACGGTGTTGAGCATCTCGTCGGAGGTCTGGATCACCTTCGAGTTCATCTCGTAGGCGCGCTGGGCGCTGATCAGGTCGGTGATCTCCGACACCACGTTGACGTTCGAGGTTTCGAGGTAGCCCTGGAGGATCGAGCCGAAGCCGGTGGTGTCCGGGGTGCCGGTGGTCGGCGCGCCCGAGGCCGGGGTTTCCATGTAGAGGTTGTCGCCGATCGCCTCCATGCCCGCCTCGTTGATGAAGGTCGAGATCTGCAGGGTGCCGACGTTGGTCTGGGTGGTCTGGCCGTCGAGCTTCACCCACACCTCGCCCGAGGAGTTGATGGTGATGTCGGTGGAGTTGTTCGGGATGGTGATGCCCGGCTGCACGGTGTAGCCGTCGTTGGTGACGATCTCGCCGGTCGAGGAGAGCTGGAACGACCCGGCGCGGGTGTAGGCGGTCTCGCCCGACGGCAGCGTCACCTGGAAGTAGCCCTTGCCTTCGACCGCGAGGTCGAGGGTGTTGTCGGTGTTGGTGAGGCTGCCCTGCTCGGTGATGCGGTAGACCGCGGCGGTGCGCACGCCGAGGCCGAGCTGCACGCCCGCCGGCACCAGGGTGCCGGTGTCGGAGCTCTGCGAACCCTGGCGCTTGAGGTTTTGGTAGAGCAGGTCGTTGAACTCGGCACGGCGGCGCGAATACGCCGTGGTGTTCATGTTGGCGATGTTGTTCGAGATGACTTCGACGTTGGTCTGCTGGGCGTGCATACCGGTCGCGGCAATGCTCAAGGCTCGCATGGTGGGTTATCCTTTCCTGCCTCAGCTGAACGTCTTGGCGTAGGCGTCGATGGCGCTGCGCACGCGGTCGTGTTCGGTGTCGATCATCTGCTGCGCGGTGTCGTAGGCGCGCTGCACCTGGATCATCCGGGTCATTTCGAGCATCGGGTTGACGTTCGACGCCTCGATCATCCCCTGCACCAGGTTGGGCGCCTGGGCCGGTTCGGCGGCCTGTTCGCCGGCGTCGTAGAGCCCGCCCGAGACCTTCTTGAGCGCCCGTTCGTCGGCGAAGCTGACGAGGCGCAGGCGGCCGATCGGGCCGTTCTCGGTGGAGATGCTGCCGTCGCGGTTGAAAGTGATCTCGGTTTCGCCGGGGGCGATGAAGATCGGCTGCTGGGCGTCGTTGAGCACGAGATCGCCCGCCGCGGTGGCGAGTTCGCCGTTGGCGTTGAGCTTGAAGTGGCCGTCGCGGGTGTAGTAGCGCTGGCCGTTCGCGGTCTCGACCTCGAAGTAGCCCTTGCCGCTGATCGCCACGTCGAGCGAGTTTCCGGTGGTCTCGAGCGCGCCCTCGGAGAGGTCGCGGACCATGCCGAAGTCCTGGGTGAAGGCCACCTTGTCCTTGAACAGCGAACGGTCGGTGCGAACCTGGGCGACGTAGTCGGTGAACAGCTCGTGCTCGCCCTTGTAGCCCGCGGTATTGAGGTTCGCCATGTTGTTCGCGATCTGGTCCATCTGACGCCACAAGGCGGTCTGACGGCTGAGCGCGATATAGCTCGCGTTTTCCATTGGTCGATCCCGTCGTTTTCGTATCCGGCCCGCCGTTTGCCCGCGGTGCGCAGTTCTTGGCTCGTGAGATGCACTCGCCGTGCCATACCCATAAGGTGTTGAATTCCGCTGAAAAATATGCGATTTCTGCGGTCCATCCGGGTGGGAGCGGAGCGTTTGCTGCCGGGTCTGCCCGGCAAAAATCGCCGGGTCGCGCCGGGGATTTCATGTCTTCTTAATCAATTCGGGTTAGCTTCAGGCTGCCCCGAAGGCGGGGCGAAAAGCTGAGGATTTCCGCCCGGCGCGGGCGGCGAACGACAAGGCGGGTTGCGCGGAATGGCCGAAGATTACGACGACGACATTGAAGGCGGCGCGTCCGCGTCCGCGAAGTCCGGCGGAAAGAAGAAACGCATCATCCTCGTGGTGCTGCCGCTGCTCCTGATCGTCGGAGCCGCCGCCGGGGCGTACTTCACCGGTCTCGCCGACCCGGTGCTCGAAATGCTCGGCGCGGGCAAGCATCAGGAGGCCGAGAAGGTCGCCGCCGAAAAGCCGGTGGCGCCGCCGGTGTTCTACGAGCTGCCGGAGATGTTGGTGAACCTCAATCCCGGCCAGGGCCGCCGCCCCGCGCACCTCAAGATCAAGGTGCGCCTGGAACTCGCCTCCGCCGCCGACACGCCGAAGATCGAGGCGATGCTGCCGCGCATCGTCGACAGCTTCCAGGTTTACCTGCGCGAGCTTCGGACCGAGGATTTGCAGGGCGCGGCGGGCATGTACCGCCTGCGCGAGGAGCTGATGATGCGGGTGAACCGCGTCGCCGCTCCGGCCAAGATCAACGACGTCCTGTTCCAGGACGTTCTGGTGCAGTGATCCGCCCAGCGGGGTGAACGGAGAGACGGCATGGCCGAGGACAAGGGACGCAGCGCCGGCGACGAGGAAGCCCTGATGGCCGAATGGGAGGCCATGGCCGACGAGCCCGGCGACGGCAAGGCCGAGGACGTCTCCGCCGAGTGGGAAGCGATGCTCGGTGGTGGCGACGCCACCGAAACCGACCTGATGACCAACGTCTCGGGCCGCGAATCCGCCCGCGTTCTCAACCAGGACGAAATCGACAGCCTGCTCGGCTTCGACGGCGGCGCGGACTCCGACCAGAATCGCTCGGGCATCCAGGCGA
>QKGW01000560.1 GCA_003250275.1 Alphaproteobacteria bacterium | reverse complement strand
CGCGATTCCCACGCGGCGAAGCCTTCCGCCCAGCGCCCCATCAGGAACAGCACGTGCGAGCGGTTCCACTGCGCGCGGGCGTCGGCGGGGTCGAGCGCGATGGCGCGGCGGTAGCAGGCGTCGGCGTCTTCGAGGCGGCCAAGGCGGCGCAGCGCGCGGCCGAGGTTGACGAGCACGCCCGGATGCGGGCGTTCGGCCCCGGCGAGCGGCGCGTAGATCGCCGCCGCGTCGGCGGCGCGGCCCATGCGGAACAGCAGGTTGCCGAGGTTGAAGCGGCCGTCGGCGTGGTCCGGCTCGACCACCAGCAGGCGGGTGAAGGCACGCACCGCCGCCTCGGGCTCGCCCGCCGCGGTGTGGGCGACGCCGAGGTCGTAGAGCGCGGGGATGAAGGTGGCGTCGAGCTTGAGGGTACGCCGCCAGGTGGCGATCGCGCCGGCGAGGTCGCCCGAGAGCGACTGCGCGACGCCGAGGCGGTAGGCGGCCTCGGGCTCGGTGGCGGTCTCGGGGGCGACTTCGAGCAGTGCCGCGGCTTCCGCGAGACGGCCGGCGGTGAGCGCGGCGATGCCCGCGCGCAGGCTGGAGGAGGCTCTGGGCGGCGGCGCCCAGCTCATGGCGTCGCCGCGTCGCGGGCGGCGCGCAGCAGCCGCGCGAGGTCCTGCGCGAAGCGGCGGCCGTCCATCACCGGCGAGGCGGCCATGCGCGCGCGCCGCGCGGCGCGGTCGGCGTCGCGCATCGCGGGGGCGTTGGCCCAGGCGATCGCGGTGCGCACGTAGTCCGAGGGGCCGCTCGCGACCTCGCCCGCGAACCCGGCGTTGGTGACGTGGCTGGCGGCGTGGCGGCTGGCGAAGATCGCGCCCGGCGCGGTGACCACCGGAATTCCCATCCACAGCGCCTCGAGCGTGGTGAGGCCGCCGGCGTAGGGGGACGAATCGAGGGCGAAGTCGCAGTCGTTGTAGAGCGCGAAGAGTTCGGCGTGCGGCACCGCGCCGCGGATGTCGAGGCGGTCGGCGGCAATCCCCTGGGCCTGGAAGGTGCGCTCGATGAAGTCGCGCACCATCGGCTCGTCGAAGCCGCGGAACACCAGACGGATGCGGCTGTCCGGCACGGCGTGAAGGATCTTCGCCCAGGTCGCGATGAGGTCGGGATTGATCTTCGCCGGGTTGTGGAACGCGGCGAAGCTGATGTAGCCGTTGCGCCGCCACGCGCTGCCCTGCGGCGCGGGCGCGTAGTCGGGCGGGGCGTAGCAGACGTAGCCGTTCGGCATCCGCCAGATGTCCTCGACGTAGGCGGCGTCTTCGAGGCGCGGCACGTGGATGCGGTCGGCGATCAGGCCGTCGATCTGTTTGAGGCCGGTGGTGCCGACGTAGCCCATCCAGGTCGCTTGCAGCGCCGCCGCGCGCTGCGCGAATACCCCGAGGCGGTTGCGCCCGGTGTGGCCGGCGAGGTCGATCAGCACGTCGGGCGCGTCGCGGCGGATGGTGCGGGCGAGGGTGCCGTCGTCGATCCCGGCGACGTCGCGCCACTGCGCCACGCCCGTACGCAGCGCCTGGGTGACGTCGTCGTCGCGCGGGTTGCTGGAATAGGCGATCACGTCGAGGCCGTAGTCGCGCGCGAACGGCAGCCAGCCGGCGGTGAAATAGCCAACCGGATGACGGCGCAGATCCTCCGAAACCAGGCCCACGGCGAGGCGCGGCCGCGCGGGCGGCGCGGGCGGGCGCGGCGGATCGTCGCGGAAGTGGCGCTCCGCCCAGGCGAGGTGCGACGCCTTGAGCGACTGGGCGCTGTGGCCGGGGACGTAGTGCAGGGTCTGGAGCGCGTTGGAGTGCGCGTTGCGGTAGTCGGGATCGATCACGAGAGCGGCTTCGTAGGCTTTGAGCGCCTCGACCGGGCGGGCGATGTCGCAGAGCACGTTGCCGAGGTTGCACCACGACGCGGCGTGGTTGCGGTTGGCGTCGATCGCGGCGCGCAGGGCGCGGAACGCCTCGCCGAGGCGGCGGCGCGAATAGAGCGCGGTGCCGAGGGCGAAGCCGGTTTCGGCGCGCTTCGGGTCGGCCTGGCTCATCACCGCGAGCGCGCGGGCGTAGCGCGGGATCGCGGCGTCGAGGTCTCCGGTCTTTTCCGCCGCCTGCGCGAGCACGCGGGCGATCGCCGGATCCTCGGGCCAGAGCCGCTCGGCGGCGAACCCGGCGGCGAGCGCGTTCGCGCCTTCGCCCGCCATCAGATGCGCGACGATGAGGTCGCGGTGCGCGTCGCGCGCGGCGTCCGAGCTCTCCTTGCCGAAGCCTTCGACCGCGCGCAGAAGTTCCGGCAGTGCCGCGTCGACGTCGTCGCGCAGCAACGCGATCAGGCCGAGGTGGTGGTGGAACACCGCGGCGCCGGGGGAGAGGATCAGGCCGAGCTGGCAGAAGGTCTCGGCGGCGTCGGGGCGGTCGCCCGACAGCGCGGAGAGGCTGAGTTCGGCGATGCGCTGCGCGAGGGCGGGACTGGACATCGGAAGGAATCCGAAAGGCGGAGACGATAATTCTTCGGGAGCATGGCGGTTCGTCGCGCCGGCGTCAAACTTTCACGCGGCGGTCATTTGGCGTTAGCGGTTTGATAACGATCGGTGTGTTAAGACCGCGAACATGCCGGTCCGAGATGTGCGATGGCCCCTTGATCTTTGGCTGTTCCGGTGCCATCATCTCGGCGATCGGTTTCGTGGGGCGAGAATCGTCCGCGTCGCCGATCGTATGTCCCCGGCCCGACCTAGAAAAGGAGCATGAGCCATGGCCAGTGATATTTCCCTGTCGTCCGCGACGCGGTCCAATCTTCTCTCCCTGCAGCGCACCACCGACCTGATCGGTCGCACCCAGGAACGTCTGTCGACCGGCAAGAAGGTCAACAGCGCCGTTGACGACGCGCTGTCGTTCTTCACCTCGCGTAACCTCAACGACCGCGCTTCCGACCTCTCGAGCATCAAGTCGGGCATTGAGGAAGGCATCCAGGTTCTCACCACCACCACCGATGCGCTGACCAACGTCGAAGACGTTCTGAAGCAGATGAAGGCGATCGCCTCGTCGGCGAAGTCCACCGCCGCGACCGACACCTCCACCCGTCAGAAGCTGTTCAGCCAGTTCAACGAACTGCGCAGCCAGGTCGACCACCTCGTCAACGACGCGTCGTACAACGGCATCAACCTGATCAAGGGCGATTCCGAGACCGCCGTGACCCCGGATACCCTGACGGTGAAGTTCTCCGAGCAGAACGATGCCGAGCCGAAGCGCCAGCTGGTGATCAAGGGCGAGTCCTCGGACGCGTCGAGCCTCAACGTGCAGTCCGCCGCCTACGGCGCGGGTACCGGCTGGGGCGTTACCGACGCGACCCACGCGAAGGTCATCGACTCCTCGATCGCCGAAATCGACTCGGCGCTCACCACCGTCCGCTCGACCGCGCAGACCTTCGGTACCAACGCGTCGATGCTGCAGATTCGCGCTGACTTCACCGCCAATCTGGTGAACACCCTCGAGACCGGCGCGGCCAACCTGGTCAACGCCGACCTCAACGAGGAATCGGCCAACATGCTCTCGCTGCAGACCCGCCAGTCGCTGGGTTCGATCGCGCTCTCGATCGCGCAGCAGTCCGAGCAGTCGATCCTGCGCCTGTTCTAAGAACCGGCCGGATTTCGGATCACGTGGCGGCGGGCTTCGGCCCGCCGCTTTCGTTTTGGCATGGCGGCAGGGAGTGGCATTGCGCATAATGGCGCACCGCGGCGGCGTCTCTTGCGCCGAGTCGCGCAATTCATGGAAAGATCCCGATGCCGCTCAAGCTGACCCTCCGACGCAACGAGAAGATCCTCATCGGCAACGCGGTGCTGCAGAACGGCGACGCGAAGTCCGAGTTCGTGGTGCTCAACCACGTGCCGGTGCTGCGCGAAAAGGACATGATGTCCGAGGAGCAGGCGGATACCGTCGCGAAGAAGCTCTACTACACCATCCTCAACATGTACGTGTCGCCGGAGCAGGAGCGGAGTTTCCACAATTTTTACTTTTTACTGCTAAAGCAGATGTTGGTGATGCCGCTGGGCGACGAGGGGCTCGATCTGATGATGGAGACCTCGGAGCACATCATTGCGGGCGATCACTATAAGGCTTTGAAGTCCTGTAAGAAGTTGATCGATTACGAGGCGGAGGTTCTGTCCCATGGCGAATGAGCAACTGAACGCTTACCAGCGCACTCAGCAGGCTACCCTTTCGGGCCGCGAGCTGGAGGCGATGGCGTTCACCCGCGCCGCGCTGAAACTCGAGGATGCCAAGAAGCTCACCGACAAGCCCGCCGATTTCGGCAAGGCCCTGCGCTTCAACCACCTGCTCTGGACGATCATCCAGGCGGACATCGTCGAGCCGGAAAACAAGCTGCCCGCGGAGCTGAAGGCGAACATCATGTCGCTCAGCATCTTTGTCGACAAGCAGACGGCGAAGGCCCTGCGCAGCCGCAACGGCGCCGATCTCGACACGCTGATCAACATCAACCGCAACCTCGCCGCCGGTCTGCGCACCAAGGCTGAGGAAGCCGCGGCGGGCTGATCCCCTTCGCCCGCCGGGGAGCGTACGGTGGTTGCCGAGGGTTTCTTCGCTGAGGATCTGTTTCATCACGCCGCCACGCCGGGGTTTGCCTCGGCGTGGCGGCTTTTGCAGTTGGGCGATCCCGAGGGCGCGGCATTCTTTGCCGAAGGGCTTGAGGACGGCGTCGCGTTGGCGCAGCTGAGGGCCGCGATCGCGGTCGCGCAGGGCGACCTCGCCGCCGCGGGCGAAATCCTCGACGCCGCCCTCGCGGCGCTGTCCGACTCCGAAGAAATCGCCGACGTTTCGGTGCAGCGCGGCGTGATCGCGCGCGAGCGCCGCGAGTTCGGCGCGGCGCGCGACGCGTTCGCCCGCGCCGCCGCGCTCAAGCCCGGCCGCGCCGCCACCTGGGCCGCGCTCGCGCGCGCCGAGCGCAGCCGTGGCGACACCACCGCCGCCCGCGCGGTGCTCGACGACGCGCTCGCCCGCCACCCCGGCGACGCCGACCTGCACGCCGCGTCGGCGGCGTGGTATCTCGGCGAGAAACGTTACGCCGAGGCACTCGCCGAGTGCGATGCCGTTGCGGCCTGCGACGCCTCGGCGGCGGCGCATCCGTTCGCCCTCGCCAACCGCGGCAACGCGCTCCTCGGTTTGCGCCGCTTCGACGCGGCGGACGCGACCTTCGCCGAGGCGCAGGCTGCCGATCCCGCGATGTTCGAGCCGGTCTTCGGGCGCGCCATCGTCGCCCTCGACCGCGGCGATCTCGAAGCCGCCGAGGCGGGGCTGGCGCGCGCCCTCGAAATCCGCCCGCGCCACCGCGACGCCAAGCTGCGCCGCGCCGACGCGCTCACCCGGATGTCGCGCCACG
>QKGW01000488.1 GCA_003250275.1 Alphaproteobacteria bacterium | reverse complement strand
GCGAAGTCGCTGCGCTGGGTCGACAAGTCCGGCTCCGCGTTCAACTCGCCGCTACCGACGGTGCTCAAGATCGTCCTGGTGATCGGCGCGGGGCTCTATCTGCTGCAGGTGCTCGCGGGGCTCGCGCGGATCGTCTTCCGGTTGGAGGAGAAGGGCTGAATGCCGATCGAATCCGCCACTCTCGTCATCATCGCCTCGCTGTTCGTGCTGATGCTCGCGGGGATTCCCCTGGGCGTCGTCACCCTCACCGTGTCGATCGTCACCGCGCTCGCCTACTTCGGGCCCGCCGGGCTCGGCCTCGTCGGGCGGCAGATCGTCGGCGTGCTCGAACACTATTCCTTCGTCGCGGTGCCGCTGTTCGTGCTGATGGCGAGCGTGATGGAGAAGGCCGGGGTCGGGCACGACCTGTTCGACGCGATGGCGCTGCTCTCCGGGCGGCTGCGCGGCGGCGTGGCGATCCAGACGATCGCGGTGGCGGTGCTGATGGCGGCGATGGCCGGGGTGATCGGCGGCGAGATCATGATGCTCGGCCTCATCGCTTTGCCGCAGATGCTGCGCCTCGGCTACGACCGCAAGCTCTCGATGGGCGCGATCTGCGCGGGCGGCTCGCTCGCCACCCTGATCCCGCCGTCGATCGTGATGGTGATCTACGGCGTCACCGCCAACGTCTCGATCGGCGCGCTGTTCCTCGGCGGGGTGTTCCCCGGCCTGATGCTCGCGGGGTTCTACGTCGCCTACATTCTCCTGCGGGTGCGGATGAACCCGTCGCTCGCGCCGCCGCCCGCCGCCGAGCGCCGCGAGGTCACCGCCGCCGACAAGCTCGCCGCGCTGCGCGGCATCGCGATCCCGCTTCTCGTCGTCGCGACCGTGCTCGGCAGCATCTACGCGGGCATTGCCGCGGTCACCGAGGCGGCGGCGATCGGCGTCGCCGGCGCGCTCGTCGCCGCGGCGGCGCGCAAGCGTCTCGACCTCGCCACCATCCTCGGCGCGTCGCGGCAGACCTTCACCACCGTCGGCTCGATCATCTGGCTGATCATCGGCGCGGTCAGCTTCGTCGGCATCTACAACCTGATCGGCGGCCAGGACTTCATGCGCGAGCTGATCCGCAGCCTCGCGCTGCCGCCGCTCGGCATCGTGCTGGTGATGATGGCGATCCTGATGCTGCTCGGCACCTTCATGGAGTGGATCGCGATTCTCCTCATCACCGTGCCGATCTTCGCGCCGGTGATCGCCGACCTGTCGTTCCCCGCGGTCGGCGACGCCGACGCGGTGAAGGTGTGGTTCGGCGTCCTCGTCACCATCAACATCCAGATCTACTTCCTCTCGCCGCCGTTCGGCCCGGCGTGCTTCTTCCTCAAGAGCGTCGCGCCACCCGAGATTTCGTTGCAGGAGATTTTCGCCTCGGTTCTGCCGTTCATCGCGCTGCAGGCGGTGGGGCTCGCGCTGTGCGTGGCCTTCCCCGAAATCATCCTGTTTCTGCCGCGCGCCCTCGGCGCGGGATAGGAGGAAAGGGCGATGCACGATCCTCACGACGAAGCGACCGGTTCCGTGACGTGGCGCACGGTTGCGGAGATCGTTGCCGGGTACGTTCTGATCCTCGGTTTGATCGCCCTGCTGTTCGGAGCCTCCGGCGGCATCGACATCGAAATGCCTTGGCGGGTGATGACCGGGATCCTGCTGCTCGGTCTGCTGCTCGCGGCCGCTGCTTGGCGGAGGGCGCGTCGCCGTTGAACCCGGGCGGGGTTGGCGTGTTTCCCTTGACAGAACTCGCACCGGGGCAACATTTACGGCTAAGTGCCGTATCTCCCAAGGCTTTGACGAGGATGCCGAGGTGACTCTCCAGGATGCGCTGCGCCCCCGGGCGTTGATCGGTGGCTTGCGCGCGCCGACGCTCGCTGCGCTGCTCGCGGTGACGGTGTTGACCGCTTGCGAAGAACAGAAAACTCCCCAGCAGACGATGCCGCCGCCGAGCGTCGGCGTGGTGACGCTGCACCCCTCGGCGGTGACGCTCACCGCCGAACTGCCCGGCCGCACCGTCGCGTCTCTGGTCGCCGAGGTGCGCCCGCAGGTCGACGGCATCGTCCGCGAGCGGCTGTTCACCGAGGGTGGCGAGGTCAAAGCCGGCGAGGTGCTCTACCGCATCGACGCCTCGCGCTATCAGGCCGCCTACGACGCCGCGGTCGCCGCGCAGAAGCAGGCGGAGGCGCTCGTGCCGACCGCCGCGGCCAAGGTCGCGCGATACAAGAAACTCGCCGCGCAGAATGCGGTGAGCCGCCAGGACCTCGACGACGCCGAAGCGACGCTCGCCGCCGACCGCGCCGCCGTTGCCGCGGCCCGCGCCGCGGTCGAAAGCGCCTTGATCAACCTCGACTACACCGACGTGCTCGCGCCGATCGGCGGCCGCATCGACCGCTCGACGATCACCCAGGGCGCGCTCGTCACCGCGAGCCAGTCGACCGCGCTCACCACGATCCGCCAGATCGACCCGATCCACGTCGACGTCACCCAGTCGAGCGCCGAGCTGCTGAAGCTCCGCCAGGCGGTGGCGAGCGGCAAGATCAAGCGGGCTGGCGAGGGGATCTCGGTGCAGCTCCGCCTTGAGAACGGCGAAGTCTACGTCCACACCGGCAACCTCGCGTTCGCCGAGGCCAACGTTTCCGAGACCACCGGCACCTACACCCTGCGCGCGACCTTCCCCAATCCCGAGCGGCTGCTCCTGCCCGGCATGTACGTGCACGCGGTGATCACCGAGGGCGTCGCCGAGCAGGCGATGCTGGTGCCGCAGCGCGGCGTGTCGCGCAACACCAAGGGCGAGCCGACCGCGCTCGTCGTTGGGGCTGAGAACAAGGTCGAGGCGCGCATCCTCAACGTCACCCGCAGCATCGGCACCAACTGGCTGGTCGAGGGTGGGCTCAAGGACGGCGACCGCCTGATCGTCTCGGGCAGTCAGAAAGCCGCGCCCGGGCGCACGGTGAAGCCGGAGGAGGTCGAGATCGACCCCGCCACCGGCCTGCTCAAGACCCCCGGCGCAGCCCAGCCGCAGAAAGGTTAAGCGATGTCGCGTTTCTTCATCGCGCGGCCGATCTTCGCCTGGGTGATCGCCATCGTGGTGATGATGGGCGGCCTGCTCGCCCTCAACACCCTGGCGGTGTCGCAGTACCCCGAGATCGCGCCGACGCAGATCAACATCACCGGCACCTATTCCGGCGCCGATGCCGAAACCGTCGAGAACTCGGTCACCAAGGTGATCGAGCAGGGCATGACCGGCATCGACAATCTCGACTACATGAGCGCCAACTCGACCTCGACCGGCCGCTCCGAGATCACCCTGACGTTCACCAACAAGGCCAATCCCGACGTCGCGCAGATGCAGGTGCAGAACAAGCTGCAGCTGGTCACCTCGCAGCTGCCGCAGATCGTGCAGCAGAACGGCCTCACCGTGACCAAGTCGTCGTCGGGCTTCCTGATGGTGGTCGGCTTCGTCTCCACCGACGGTTCGATGAACTCGGTCGACATCGGCGACTTCATCGACAGCTCACTCAACGACAGCCTCAAGCGCGTCCCCGGCGTCGGCGACACCCGCCTGTTCAGCTCGGGCTACGCGATGCGGATCTGGCTCGACCCGCAGAAGCTCGCGAAGTACGCGCTCCAGCCCTCCGACGTCGCTTCGGCGATCGAGGCGCAGAACGTGCAGGTCTCCGCCGGTCAGCTGGGCGGCCTGCCGCAGGTGCGCGGCCAGCAGCTCAACGCCACGGTCACCGCGCAGAGCCGCTTGCAGACCGCCGAGCAGTTCCGCGACATCATTCTCAAGAGCGAGACCTCGGGCGCGACGGTGCGCATCGGCGACGTCGCCGACGTCGCGATCGGCGCGGAAAGCTACGTCACCGACGGCAACTTCAACAGGATGCCCGCCGCCGGTCTCGCGATCAACCTCGCCACCGGCGCCAACGCGATCGCCACCGCCGACGCGGTGCGCGCGATGGTCGAGCAGTTGCGCCCGACCTTCCCCGCGGGTCTCGACGTCGTCTATCCCTACGACACCACGCCGTTCGTCCGCCTCTCGATCCACGAGGTGGTCAAGACCCTGGTCGAGGCGGTGATCCTGGTGTTCATCGTGATGCTGGTGTTCCTCCAGAACTTCCGCGCCACGCTGATCCCGACGATCGCGGTGCCGGTGGTGCTGCTCGGCACCTTCGGCGTGCTCGCGTTCTTCGGCTACTCGATCAACACCTTGACGATGTTCGCGATGGTGCTCGCGATCGGCCTCCTCGTCGACGACGCCATCGTCGTCGTCGAGAACGTCGAACGCGTGATGCGCGAGGAGGGGCTCAGCCCGCGCGCGGCGACGGTCAAATCGATGGACGAGATCACCGGCGCGCTCGTCGGCATCGCCACCGTGCTTTCGGCGGTGTTCGTGCCGATGGCGTTCTTCGGCGGGTCGGTGGGCGTGATCTACCGGCAGTTCTCGGTCACCATCGTCACCGCGATGATCCTCTCGGTGATGGTCGCGCTGATCCTCACGCCGGCGCTCTGCGCCACCGTGCTCAAGCCCCACAAGGAGGGCGAGAACCGCGCAGCCGCGTGGTTCAACCGCAACTTCGACCGCACCGCCGCCGGCTACGCCAACTGGGCGGGCGGGATGATCCGCCGCCCGGCGGTGTTCCTTCTCGGCTTCGTCGCGATCGTCGGCCTCACCGGGTTCCTGTTCGTGCGGCTGCCGAGTTCGTTCCTGCCGCAGGAGGACCAGGGCATCATCATCACCCCGGTGCAGCTCCCCGTCGGCGCGACGCGCGAACGCACCGTCGAAATCCTCAAAGAGGTGCAGAACTACTACCTCGACGAGGAGAAGGACGCGGTCAAGGGCGCGTTCTACGTCTCGGGCTTCGGGTTCTCCGGCCAGGGCCAGAACATCGGTCTGGTGTTCGTGCCGATGAAGCCGTTCGAGGAACGCACCGATCCGCGCCTCTCGGCGCAGGCGGTGTCGGGCCGGGCGATGGCGCGCTTCGCCGGCATCCGCGACGCGATGGTGTTCGCCCTCGCGCCGCCGCCGATCCCCGGCATGGGCACGTCGAACGGCTTTACCTTCTATCTCCAGGACCTCAACAACCAGGGCCACCAGCCGCTGATGGCGGCGCGCAACCAGCTGCTCGGCAAGGCCGCGCAGGATCCGCTGCTCGCCGCGACCCGGCCTAACGGTCTCGAAGACGAGCCGCAGTATCACGTCATCATCGACCAGTCGAAGGCCTCGGCCCTCGGCCTCCGACGTCAACAACACCCTGTCGATCGCCTGGGGTTCCGACTACGTCAACGACTTCATCGACCGCGGCCGCGTCAAGCCGGTGTACCTGCAAGGCACCCCGGCGTCGCGGATGCTGCCCGAGGACATCAACCTCTGGCACGTCCGCAATTCCGAAGGCGGCATGGTGCCGTTCTCGGCGTTCGCGGGTGGCCATTGGACCTATGGTTCGCCGCGCCTCGAACGCTTCAACGGCCGCCCGGCGGTGGAGATCCAGGGCCAAGCCGCGCCGGGGGTCAGCTCGGGCGACGCGATGAACGAGATCGAACGCATCGTTTCCGAACTGCCGCAGGGCTTCCAGCAGGCGTGGACCGGCCTCTCCTACCAGGAGAAGATTTCCGGCAACCAGGCCGGGCCGCTCTACGCGATCTCGGTGCTGG
>QKGW01000225.1 GCA_003250275.1 Alphaproteobacteria bacterium | reverse complement strand
CGACGCGATCGTCGCGGCGCTCGAAGGCGAGACCCAGGGCGGCAAGATTTTCGAACTCGCCGGGCCGCACGTCTACACCATGCGCGAGATCATGGAACTGACCCTCAAAGAGACCCGCCGCGACCGCTGGCTGCTGCCGCTCACCTTCGGCATGGCGAAGCTCCAGGCGGCGCTGATGCGGTTGATGCCGAAGCCGCTGCTCACCCGCGATCAGGTGCTGATGATGATGCGCGACAACGTCGCTTCGGGGAACTTCCCCGGATTCGCCGAACTCGGCATCGAGCCGACCACGGTGGAGACGATCGTGCCGACCTACCTCAACCGCTTCCGCCGCAACCATCGCCAGGTGATCACCCGCACGGTGTGATCGGCGCCGCGGCGCAAACAGAAAAGCCCCGCTCGCAGGAGCGGGGCTTTTCTGTTTGCGGTGCGGCGATCAGCCGGCGGCGAGGGCGAGGCAGCGCTCGAAGCCGGGCACCACGCCGTAGGCGGCGAGCAGCAGGCCGACGCCGAGGATCACCCGGTAGACCGCGAACACGGTGAAGCTCGCGTGGCGCAGCCAGCGCATCAGCAGCGCGATCGCGATGAGAGCGGTGACGAACGCGAGCCCGGCGCCGTAGAGCGCCGCGGTGGTGAGCACCGGCTGGTTGGCCTCGACGATATCCTTGGCGGCGAGCAGCCCGGCACCGAAGATCGTCGGGATCGAGATCAGCATCGAGAAGCGCGCCGCCTCGCCGCGCTCGTAGCCGAGCACGCGCGCCGCGGTCATGGTGATGCCCGAGCGCGAGGTGCCGGGGATCAACGCGATCACCTGCGCGAGGCCGATGATCGCCGCGTCGGAGAGCTTGAGGTGCTCGACCCGCCGCACGGTAAGGCCGAGGCGGTCGGCGACGTAGAGCAGGATGCCGAAGATCAGGGTGGTCCAGCCGAGCACCGCGATGCTGCGCGCGAGCGTCGCCACGTCGTCCTTCACCAGCACGCCGACGACCACCACCGGGATGGTCGCGACGATCACTGCGAGGACCAGGCGTCCGCCCGGGGTGCTGCGGAGGCGCAGCGCCGCCCACACGCCGAGGAACATCTGCCAGACGTCGCGCCAGAAGTAGAGCATCACCGCGCCGAGGGTGCCGACGTGAACCGCGATATCCATGTCGAGCCCCTGATCGGGGAAGTGGCCGAGGCAGGGCACCAGGATCAGGTGCGCCGACGAGCTGATCGGCAGAAATTCGGTAATCCCCTGCACCACGGCGAGGACGATCAGGTTGAGCCAGGTCATGATGTGCTTCGAGTCTCTTGTCGGCGGCCGGGCGGGAAAACCATGCTCTCGGCTATTTCACGGCATCCTCATATCACGAGGGCGTCGGCGGCCCAATCGGGAAATAGTAAACATACGTGAACTATTTTTTGCGAGCCGCGTTGCGGACTTGCAACTGGCGCGAAATTTTCGAACGAAATAGGTCAGCAAAGTTTCCCTATCGGCGTTTTTTGACTCGCCAGCCCCCGGAATTTCCATTATCTGTCGCAGAACCCATCGCGCTCCGAAATGCCGGAGCCCGTCGTGATGCCAGGAAAGGGACCGAGAGGATGGCGCAGCAGAAGATGCTTCAATTCACGAAGCTGGACCGCCGCACCCCCGATAAGCGCGCAGCCGCCGAGCGGCGGGAAGACTTCGCCGAAATCTACGGCGGTTTCGACGACCCCCGCGCGGGCGAACAATCCTCCCGCTGCGAGCAGTGCGGCATTCCGTTCTGCAGCGTCCACTGCCCGGTGCACAACCACATCCCGGATTGGCTGATGCTCGCCGCCACCGGCCGCCTCGAAGAGGCCTACGCGGTGTCGTCGTCGACCAACACCCTGCCGGAGATCTGCGGCCGCATCTGCCCGCAGGATCGCCTGTGCGAGGGCGCGTGCGTGCTCGAACAGTCGGACCACGGCGCGGTGACGATCGGCGCGATGGAGAAGTACATCACCGACACCGCCTTCGAGAAGGGCTGGGTCAAGCCGTTCACGCCGCGCGTCGAGCGCCCCGAATCGGTCGGCATCATCGGCGCCGGTCCGGGCGGCCTCGCCGCCGCCGAGCAGCTCCGCCGCCTGGGCTACCGCGTCGACGTCTACGACCGCTACGACCGCGCCGGCGGCCTGCTCACCTACGGCATCCCCGGCTTCAAGCTGGAGAAGGACGTGGTGGCGCGCCGGGTGAAGGTCTTCGAGGACTCGGGCGTGGTGTTCCACCAGAACGTCGACGTCGGCGGCGACATCAGCCTCAAGGAGCTGCGCCGCCGCCACAACGCGATCGTCATCGCCACCGGCGTCTACAAGGCGCGCGCGCTCGACGTCTGCGGCGCGAGCCTGACCGGGGTGATCCCCGCGCTCGAATACCTCACCTGCTCGAACCGCCTCAACATGGGCGACACCGTTGCCGCGTTCACCAGCGGCCGCCTCGACGCCAAGGGCAAGAAGGTGGTGGTGATCGGCGGCGGCGACACCGCGATGGACTGCCTGCGCACCGCGGTGCGCCAGGGCGCGACCTCGGTGAAGTGCCTCTACCGCCGCGACCGCGCCAACATGCCGGGCTCGCAGCGCGAGGTCGACAACGCGATCGAGGAGGGCGCCGAGTTCGTCTGGCTGACCCAGCCGCTCGAACTCACCGGCACGCCGGAAGGCAAGGTCGCGGGCGTGCGCACGGTGAAGATGCACCTCGGCCTGCCCGACGCCTCGGGCCGTCAGAGCCCCGCGCCGGTGCCCGGCTCGGAGACGCTGATGGAGGCCGACATGGTGATCGAGGCGCTCGGCTTCGAAGCCGAGGACCTGCCGGTGCTGTTCGGCGAGCCGGAACTCGCGGTGCGCCGCTCGGGCACCGTCAAGATCGACCCGGCGACGATGATGACCAGCCTCGACGGCGTGTTCGCGGTCGGCGACATCGTGCGCGGTGCGTCGCTCGTGGTCTGGGCGGTGCGCGACGGCCGCGACGCGGCCCAGCACGTCCACAATTACATTCTCCAGGGGGCGGAGACGCCCTCCATGGCCAACGCGGGTTGAGGAACGGACCGATGACCAATACCGACTGGCACAACGCCTGGAACGGCGCCGAGACCGGCGCGGAATTCGTTGCCCGTTTCGAAGAGGGCCGCAAGCGGATGCTCGCCGCGGGCGCGATCGATCCGATGGACGACCACGACGCCTGCGGCGTCGGCCTCGTCGCCACCCTCGACGGCAAGCCGCGCCGCGAGGTGGTGGAAGCCGGCATCGGCGCGCTCAAGGTGCTGTTCCACCGCGGCGCGGTCGACGCCGACGGCAAGACCGGCGACGGCGCGGGCATCCACGTGCAGATTCCGCAGGACTTCTTCAAGGATCACGTCCGCCGCACCGGCCACGAGCCGGAGAAGGGCCGCCTCGCGATCGGCATGATCTTCCTGCCCAAGACCGACCTCAACGCCCAGGAGGCGTGCCGCGCGATCGTCGAGAACGAGGTGCTGCAGTTCGGCTACTCGCTCTACGGCTGGCGTCAGGTGCCGGTGAACGTCTCGGTGATCGGCGACAAGGCGAACGCCACCCGCCCCGAGATCGAGCAGATCATGATCGTCAACTCGAAGAAGGTCTCCGAGGACGACTTCGAGCGCGATCTCTACATCATCCGCCGCCGCATCGAGAACCAGGTCCGCCAGAACACCATCACCGACTTCTACATCTGCTCGATGTCGTGCCGCTCGGTGATCTACAAGGGCCTGTTCCTCGCCGAGCAGCTCACCGCGTTCTATCCGGATCTCCTCGACGAGCGCTTCGTGTCGAGCTTCGCGATCTACCACCAGCGCTACTCGACCAACACCTTCCCGACCTGGCGTCTCGCCCAGCCGTTCCGGATGCTCGCCCACAACGGCGAGATCAACACCCTCGCCGGCAACGTCAACTGGATGAAGTCGCACGAGGCGCGCATGGCCGAGGACGTGTTCGGCGGCGCGATCAACGACCTGAAGCCGGTGATCCAGCCGGGCGGATCGGATTCGGCGGCGTTCGACAACGTCTTCGAGCTGCTCGTCCGCGGCGGCCGCACCGCGCCGATGGCGAAGTGCATGATGATCCCCGAATCGATCGGTCAGAACACCACGATGCCCGAGGCGCACCGCGCGATGTTCTGGTACTTCAACACCATCATGGCGCCGTGGGACGGCCCGGCGGCGATCGCCGCGACCGACGGCAAGTGGGTGGTCGCGGGCATGGACCGCAACGGCCTGCGCCCGATGCGCTACACCGTCACCGCCGACGGCCTGCTGATCGTCGGCTCCGAGGCGGGCATGGTGCGGGTGCCGGAGGAGAACGTGCTGGAGAAGGGCCGCATCGGGCCCGGCCAGATGATCGCGGTCAACCTCGCCGAAGGGAAGCTCTTCCACGACCGCGAGATCAAGGACCTGCTCGCGTCGAAGAAGCCGTTCACCGAGTGGGTGAAGCGGATCACCCAGATCGACGATCTGATCAAGACCGACACCGCCGACGCGCCGGAGTTCTCCCCCGAGGAGCTGCGCCGCCGCCAGCTCGTCCACGGCCTCTCGATGGAGGACATGGAGCTGATCCTTCAGCCGATGGTCGAGGACGCCAAGGAAGCGGTCGGCTCGATGGGCGACGACACCCCGCTCGCGGTGCTGTCGTCGAACTACCGCGGCCTGCACCACTTCTTCCGCCAGAACTTCTCGCAGGTCACCAATCCGCCGATCGACAGCCTGCGCGAAACCCGCGTGATGTCGCTCAAGACCCGCCTCGGCAACCTCGGCAACATCCTCGCCGAGGACGAGAGCCAGTGTAACCTGCTGCAGCTCGACAGCCCGGTGCTCTCGAACACCGAGTTCGACGCGATGCGCGACTACATGGGCGACACCGCCTACGAGATCGACGTCACCTTCGTTCCCGAGGCCGGCGTCAACGCCCTGCGCGAGGCGATCACCCGGATCCAGCGTGAGGCTGAGGACGCGGTGCGCGGCGGCTGCGTGCACATCATCCTCTCCGACAAGGGCGTCTCCGAGACGCGCGCGCCGATCCCGATGATCCTCGCCGTCGGCGCGGTGCACTCGCACCTCGTCCGCAACTCCCTGCGCACCTTCACCTCGCTCAACGTGCGTTGCGGCAAGGCGATGGACCCGCACTACTTCGCGGTGCTGATCGGCGTCGGCGCGACCACGGTGAACGCCTACCTCACCCAGGAGGCGATCGCCGACCGTCACCGCCGCGGCCTGTTCCCCGGCCTCAGCTACGAGGAGTGCATCGCGCGCTACACCACCGCGATCGACCAGGGCCTGCTCAAGATCATGTCCAAGATGGGCATCGGCATGATCTCGTCGTATCGCGGCGGCTACAACTTCGAGGCCGTCGGCCTGTCGCGCACCCTCGTCGCCGAATTCTTCCCCGGCATGAACTCGCGCAT
>QKGW01000271.1 GCA_003250275.1 Alphaproteobacteria bacterium | reverse complement strand
CGCATCGAGGCGCGGCAGCGGCGCGCGCGCGACCAGCGCCGGAGTGGCCTCGGCGAGCAGATGCAGCACCGAGGCGAAGCTCATCGCGTCGAGGGTTTCGCGGTCCGCGCCCTCGGGCACGGCGAAGCGCTCGACGCCGACGATCGCGCCGCTGTCGACGGCGGGCGCGGCCTCATGCAGCGTGGTGCCGAAGCGGCGGTCGCCGTCGTAGAGCGCGAACACCGAGGGATAGCGTCCGGGTCGCTCGGGCGGACCGGGATGAAGATTGTAGCTCGGGCCGGGGAAGCACTTAAGCAGCGCCTCGGGCACGATCTCGGCGACGCCGCAGATCAGCAGCCGCGCGTCGGCGAGCGGCGCGGCGGCGCGCGCGGCGAGCGCACCGATGTTGGTCACCGGGGTCACGGTAAGGATCGGCGCGGCGCGCATGAACGCCTTCGGCGAGGCGAGCGGATGCGCGAGCATCAGCGTCTGCGCCAGCGCCGGCGTCAGCACCGGATCGGCGAACAGAACGATTTCATCGAGGAGATCGGGGTGCGGCATGGCGCGGATGATACTCCCGCGCAGCCCTGCGCACCAGAGAGCGCGCTTGACTCGCGGCGCGGATCGCCGGATTTTCGCGGCACACGCAGAAATCCAAGGAGCCGCCCGTGATCCCGCGCTATTCCCGCCCCGCGATGACCGCCATCTGGCAGCCGGAGAACCGCTTCCACATCTGGTACCTGATCGAGGCGCACGCCTGCGACGCCCAGGCCAAGCTCGGGGTGATCCCGGCGGACGCGGCCAAGGCGGTCTGGGAGAAGGGCAACCTCCCCTACACCGCCGAGCGCATCGCCCGCATCGACGCGATCGAGGCGGAGGTCAAGCACGACGTCATCGCCTTCCTCACCGAGCTTTCCGAGCACATCGGCGAGAACTCGCGCTTCGTCCACCAGGGGATGACCTCGTCGGACGTGCTCGACACCTGCCTCGCGGTGCAGATGACCCAGGCCGCCGACATCCTCCTTGAGGACCTCGACAAGCTGCTCGCCGCCTGCAAGCGCCGCGCGCTCGAGACCAAGGACCTCGTCTGCATGGGCCGCAGCCACGGCATCCACGCCGAGCCGGTGACGATGGGCCTCAAGTTCGCGGGCTTCTACGCCGAGTTCGCGCGCTGCAAGGAGCGCTTGGTCGCCGCGCGCGCCGACATCGCCACCTGCGCGATCTCGGGCGCGGTCGGCACCTTCGCCAACATCGACCCGTCGGTCGAGGCGCACGTCGCCGAGCAGCTCGGCCTTTCCTCCGAGCCGCTGTCGACCCAGGTGATCCCGCGCGACCGCCACGCGATGTTCTTCGCCACCCTCGGCGTGATCGCGTCGTCGGTCGAGCGCGCCGCGACCGAGATCCGCCACCTCCAGCGCACCGAAGTGCGCGAGGCCGAGGAATACTTCTCCCCCGGCCAGAAGGGCTCGTCGGCGATGCCGCACAAGCGCAACCCGGTGCTTACCGAGAACCTCTGCGGCCTCGCGCGGATGGTGCGCAGCTACGCCCTGCCGGCGATGGAGAACGTCGCCCTGTGGCACGAGCGCGACATCTCGCACTCCTCGGTCGAGCGGATGATCGGCCCCGACGCCACCGTCACCCTCGACTTCGCCCTCGCCCGCCTCACCGGCGTGATCGACAAGCTGGTGATCTACCCGGACGCGGTGGAGAAGAACCTCAACCAGTTGGGCGGCCTGATCTTCTCGCAGCGGGTGCTGCTGGCGTTGACCCAGGCGGGCGTCTCGCGGGAGGACAGCTACCGCATCGTCCAGCGCAACGCGATGCGCGTGTGGGCGGGCGAAGGCGCGTTCCTCGATTTCCTCAAGGCCGACGCCGACGTCGCCGCGCGGATCGACGCCGAGACCCTCGAAGGGATCTTCGACATGGGCTACCACACCAAGCACGTCGACACGATCTTCGCCCGCGTGTTCGGCTGAACCGCGGCATCGCGACGAAAAGGCGGGGCCCGGCCCCGCCTTTTTTTTATTTCCGCCGCGCGTCGACGGTGAGGTGGAGCTTTTCGAGCGCGTCGCCGATCGGGATAAACAGGTTGAGGAAGGTAGTGTCGCCGATGCCGAGATCGGACATCCCGACGACGTTGCCTCTGGCGTCGACCAGCGGCCCGCCGCTGTTGCCGCCCGCGATTTCCGCATCCGCCTGAACGAAGAGCTGATCCGCGCCGCGGAAGCGGAAGCGCCGCCACGCGCTGACCACACCCTTGGTCACCGTCGATTCGAGCATCGCGCGGGAGGGCGAACCGATCGCGTAGACCTCGTCGAGCACCGCGGCGCGGCGGCCCGACGCCACCGCGAGCGGCCGCGCCACCTGGATCGGCGCCTTGAACAGCGCAACGTCGCGGACGCGGTCGGCGCGCACCACCTTCGCCTCGATTTCGATGCCCGAACGCAGCCGCAGCACCACGGTTTCCGCCTCGCCGACGACGTGCTGGTTGGTGAGGCCGTAGCCGTCGTGGCTGATGAAGAAGCCGGAGCCGTGGCCGCCGCCGCTGCGCACCGTCACCACCGCGTCGAGCACTTCGCCGACGTCCTCGGCGAGCGGGCGGGTGCGGCGCTCGGGTCCGGCGAGGGTCAGCGCGGACGGCGGAGCCCCGCTCCGCCCGGCCGCCGGTTCGTCGTTGCGCGCGACGAGGTCCGCGAACCCCGGGTCGGCGGCGAGATTGGCCGCCGCCGAGGCGAACGCGAGCCGCAGGGTGCGCTCCATGCCGGAAGGCGAAGCGTCGCCGGTCTTGCCGTAGCCTTCCTCGACGAAGGTCCGCACCACCCGGCGCTCCAACGTGGAATACGCCTCGAACGCGACCTTGACGTAGAACTCGCCCGCGACCTCCCCGGTCGACGTCCGAAACGCCCCCGCCTCCTCGCAGAAGTTGCCGCGGATGTCGACGAGCCGCGCGCCGATGGCGAAATGCGCGCCGTCGCGGTCGTCGCCCCATCCGAAGATCCGGTTGGGGTCGCCGACCGGGTTGTAGTTCGCGCCGCGCATGGTTTCGTAAAAGACCTCGCCGAGCCCGCCGCTCCAGGATTGCGAGATCCGGTCGCCCCATTCGAGGAACTTGTATCCGACGCGTCCGCAGGTCAGCGTGGTGACGCCCGGAGCGAACGCAGGAAACTCGGCGATGCGGGCGCCGTAGGGGATTTTCGAGGTCGTGCCGGCGAAGGTGAAGCGCTCGCCGTCGCGCGCGACGTCGAGCGGGGGGCGCTGCGCGACCTTGGGGACGTCCATCGGCCCCGCGCACGCGCACAGGCCCGAAAGCGCCGCAACCACGGCGGCGCGAACCCACGCCTGCATTTCCCCCTCCCCCGGCGCTTGCACCCAATGCGGGAACTTTGCCCGACGCGGCGCGCGGCGGCAAACGAAAAGCCCCGCACGAGGCGGGGCAGTTCGAAGGGAGTTCTCGTCGAAACCTTACTCGGCGGCCTCCGCCGTCTGGGGCGTGTAGTCGCGGTCGACCACGGTCAGGAACATGTCGCGGAACTTGATCTCCGAGTGAACGGCAAGCTCGGCTTTCGCCTGCTTGAGCGCGCTGTCGATCGAGGTGAGTTCGGCCGGCTGGGCGGGCGCCGCGCTCTCGCTGGTGCTCCGGTGCACGCGGCGGAAGGGCACCACGACGTTGCCGTTGATCTCGGCCATCACCACGCCGCAGGCTGCGCCTTCGATCTCGTAGAGCTTTTCGAGGAGACGGACGTCGTTGTGACGCAGACCGGCGCGCTCGAGATCCTTGCCGACGCGGGTGAGGAGACGACCGGCGTCTGCATCGCCGAAGATCTCGTCGAGAACATCGCGGACATAGGATTCGGCGACCTCGTCGTCATAGCCCATCGCGCGCGCCGCCCACTGCACGAACAGCTGGTTGCGGCGGCCGTAGACCTTGAAGACGAGTTCCTGCAGTTTCGCGTGGTGGGCCTCGCGGCCACGCTCAAGCAGAGAGAAAGTGTGCAGCATGAGAACCTCCAGGGTGAGTGCTTTATTACCTTGGATATATGCCCTGTATGACTCCCGGCAAGGCCACCCTCTGAAATTTTTTTGAATGCGGCGCATTCGCAAATCGCCGCGAAGGGACTCGTGCCGCACGCCCGAAGCCCCGCCGCGCGCCGCGCCCTCCCCGCCCGGAACGCGCGGCGGCCATGCCGTCCGCGGGGGCGAGATATCGTTGTTCTCTCCCCCCAACACTGTTATACGAACAGCCGAACCGCGCGCCCCGGCGAAGCCGATGCGCGCCCTTATTTGTTCCCGTTGCCGCGAGCGACGGCGCGGCCTTTTCCGAGCCGCGGCGATCCCCCTCCGGCGAAAGCGCGACGAAGCATGGCACGACCGAAAAAACTCTACGAAGGCAAGGCCAAGATCCTGTTCGAGGGCCCCGAGCCGGGCACCCTGGTGCAGTACTTCAAGGACGACGCCACCGCCTTCCACAACAAGAAGCGCGGCACCATCACCGGCAAGGGCGTGCTCAACAACCGCATCTCCGAATACCTGATGCTGCGCCTCGAGGAGATCGGCGTTCCGACCCACTTCATCCGCCGCCTCAACATGCGCGAGCAGCTGGTGCGCGAGGTCGAGATCATCCCCTTGAAGGTCGCGGTGCGAAACGCCGCCGCGGGCTCGCTCGCGCGCCGCTTCGGCATGGCCGACGGCACGCCGCTGCCGCGCTCGATCGTCGAATACTTCTACAAGAAGGACGAGCTCGAAAAGCCGGTGGTCTCCGAAGAACACATCACCGCGTTCGGCTGGGCGGCGGTGCAGGACCTCGACGACATGATGGCCCTCGCGCTCCGGATCAACGATTTCCTCTCCGGCCTGTTCCTCGGCACCGGCATCCGCCTGATCGACCTCAAGCTGGAATTCGGCCGCCTCTATCACGACAACGGCGACATTCAGATCATTCTCGCCGACGAGATTTCGCCCGACACCTGCCGTCTCTGGGACATCGCCACCGGCGAGCGCCTGGACAAGGACCGCTTCCGCCTGGAGCTCGGCAACGTCGAACGCGCGTACCAGGAAGTGGCGCGGCGCCTCGGGATCATTCCCGAGAGCGCGCCGCACGATCTGCAGGGCCCGGAAACGGTTCAGTAAGGGAGCCATCGAAGATGAAAGCCAAAGTCCACGTCACCCTGAAAGCGGGCGTTCTCGATCCGCAGGGCAAGGCCGTCCACCACGCGCTCGAAGCGCTCGGCTTCGACGGCGTCCAGGGCGTCCGCCAGGGCAAGTACATCGAACTCGACATCGCCGAGACCGATCCGGTCAAGGCCCGCCCGGCGGTCGAGGAGATGTGCCGGAAGCTCCTCGCCAACACCGTGATCGAGAACTTCGCCATCGACTTCGAAGGCTGACCCACCACGAGAAGGGACGCGCTACCGTGAAAGCCGCCGTCATCGTCTTCCCCGGATCCAACTGCGACCGCGACGCCGCGACCGCCATCGCCCACGTCACCGGCACCGCGCCGAAGATGGTCTGGCACCGCGACGCCGACCTCCCCGACGTCGACCTCATCGTCGTGCCCGGCGGGTTCTCCTACGGCGACTATCTGCGCTCCGGCGCGATGGCCGCCCACTCGCCGATCATGGCCGCGGTCAAGGCCAAGGCCGAAACCGGCGTGCGGGTGCTCGGCATCTGCAACGGCTTCCAGGTTCTCACCGAGGCCGGAATGCTGCCGGGCGTGCTGATGCGCAATCAGAAGCTCAAGTTCATCTGCCGCGACGTGCTGCTCAAGGTCGAGACCTCGAACTCCGACTTCACCCGCGGCTACAACGCGGGCCAGGTGATCCGCATCCCGGTGGCGCACCACGACGGCAACTACTTCGCCGAGGCCGACGTGCTCGACCGCCTCGAAGACGAGGACCGCGTCGCGTTCCGCTACTGCGACGCCGCGGGCGCGGTCGACGCCGAGGCGAACCCCAACGGGTCGCAGCGCAACATCGCCGGCGTTCTCAGCGAGAAGCGCAACGTCCTCGGCATGATGCCCCACCCCGAACGCCTCGCCGACCCGCTCCTGGGCGGCACCGACGGCGCCCCGATGTTCCAGGCCCTGATGAAGGTCCTCGGCTGAATCTGCTTCTAAGGAATCCGCGATGAACAACACCGTCGCCGTCACCCCGGAAATCGTCGCCGAGCACGGCCTTTCGCCCGACGAGTACGACCGCGTTCTCGAAATCATGGGCCGCGCGCCCAACATCACCGAACTCGGCATCTTCTCGGTGATGTGGAGCGAGCACTGCTCCTACAAGTCGTCGAAGAAGTGGCTCAAGACCCTGCCGACCAAGGCGCCGTGGGTGATCTGCGGGCCGGGCGAGAACGCCGGCGTCGTCGACCTCGGCGACGGCCAGGCGGCGATCTTCAAGATGGAGAGCCACAACCACCCGTCGTTCATCGAACCCTACCAGGGCGCCGCGACCGGCGTCGGCGGCATCCTCCGCGACGTCTTCACCATGGGCGCGCGCCCGGTGGCGAACCTGAACGCGCTGCGCTTCGGCGCGGCCGACCACCCCAAGACCCGCCATCTGGTGGCGGGCGTGGTCGCGGGCGTCGGCGGCTACGGCAACTGCGTCGGCGTACCCACGGTCGGCGGCGAGGTGCAGTTCCACCCGTCCTACAACGGCAACATCCTCGTCAACGCGATGACCATCGGCGTCGCGGACGCCGACAAGATCTTCTATTCCGAGGCCTCGGGCGTCGGCAATCCGGTGGTCTACGTCGGCTCCAAGACCGGCCGCGATGGCATCCACGGCGCGACCATGGCGTCGGCGGAGTTCTCCGAGGATTCCGAGGAGAAGCGCCCGACCGTGCAGGTCGGCGACCCCTTCACCGAAAAGCTCCTGATCGAGGCGTGCCTCGAACTGATGGCCACCGACGCGATCGTCGCGATCCAGGACATGGGCGCGGCGGGGCTCACCTCGTCGTCGTTCGAGATGGCCTCGAAGGGCGGCCTCGGCGTCGAGATCGACCTCGACAAGGTGCCGGTGCGCGAAACCGCGATGACCGCCTACGAGATCATGCTCTCGGAGAGCCAGGAGCGCATGTTGATGGTGCTCCAGCCGGGCAAGGAAGACCTCGCCAAGGCGGTGTTCGACAAGTGGGAGCTCGACTTCGCGGTGATCGGCACGCTCACCGACACCGGCCGCATGGTCCTGAAGATGGGCGGCGGCGTGGTCGCCGATTTGCCGATCGACCCGCTCGCCCAGGCCGCGCCGGAATACGACCGTCCGTGGGTGCCGGGCAAGAAGCAGCCGGTTCTCGCCGCGGCCGACGTGCCGGAAATCTCCTGGGCCGACGCGCTCAAGGCGCTCGTCGGCGGGCCGGACGGCGCGTCGCGCCGCTGGGTGTGGGAGCAGTACGACCACATGGTGATGGGCGACACCGTGCAGCGTCCGGGCGGCGACGCGGCGGTGATCCGCCTCCACGGCACCAAGAAGGGCCTCGCCGCCACCTCCGACGTCAACCCGCGCTACGTCGCGGCGGACGCCGCCGAGGGCGGCAAGCAGGCGGTGGCGGAAGCCTGGCGCAACCTCACCGCGGTCGGCGCGACCCCGCTCGCGATCACCGACAACATGAACTTCGGCAACCCCGAACGCCCCGAAATCATGGGCCAGTTCGTCGAGGCCTGCCAGGGCATGGGCGAGGCGTGCATCGCGCTCGACTTCCCGGTCGTTTCGGGCAACGTCTCGCTCTACAACGAGACCAACGGCCAGGGCATCCTGCCGACCCCGACGATCGGCGGCGTCGGCCTGCTGCCCGACGTCGAGGCGAGCGTCGGCATCGGCTTCACCGGCGCGGGCGACGCGCTGGTGCTGCTCGGCGGCGAGGGCACCTGGCTCGGCCAGTCGCTCTACCTCTACGCCCTGCACGGCCGCTCCGAAGGCGCTCCGCCGCCGGTCGACCTCGCGGTCGAGCGCCGCAACGGCGACTTCGTGCGCGAGCGTATCCGCGCCGGCGCGGTGAAGGCCTGCCACGACCTTTCCGATGGCGGCCTGCTCGTCGCGGTCGCGGAAATGGCGCTCGCCTCGGGTATCGGCGCGCGCATCGCGATGGACGGCCCCGCCCCTCACGCCAAGCTCTTCGGCGAGGACCAGGGCCGCTATCTGGTCGCGGTCGCCGCGGCGGATGCCGACGCCTTCGTTGCGGCGGCGGAAGCGGCGGGCGTGCCGGCGCGCAAGCTCGGCGAAACCGGCGGCGACGCGGTCGCGGTCAACGGCGAGGCGGTGGCGCTCGCCGAACTCAAGGCCGCGCACGAGGGCTGGTTCCCCGCCTATATGGCGTGACCGCCCGGCAAAACGGCGAAATCGGTGGCGCGGATCACACTCCCGGTCCGCGCCCGTGCGTAGTGTGATCGGCTCGCCCGCGCGAATCGTCGCGCCGGGCTTTTGAAAGTCGCTATCGTGTCATCGTTGCCGCCGTCCCCGGACAGCACCTCCGCGAACGCCCGCGTCGGCGTGATCGCGGGCATCCTCACGTTCGGCACCTGGGGCCTCCTGCCCCTCTACCTCAAGCAGCTCGCCCATCTGCCGCCGCCCGAGGTGCTCGCCAACCGCGTGGTCTGGAGCGTGGTGACGATGGTGGTGCTGATCTCGCTGCTGCGCGGCTGGGGCAGCGTCCGCGCCGCCCTGGCCAACCGCCGCGCCCTGCTCACCCTGTTCGTCACCTCGGCGCTGATCTCGGTCAACTGGCTCACCTACATCTTCGCGGTGTCGAGCGGTCATGTGCTGCAGGCGAGCATGGGGTACTTCATCAACCCGCTGATCAGCGTGGTGTTCGGCTTCGTCTTCCTGCGCGAGACGATGACGCGGCGGCAGTGGGTCGCGGTCGCCTGCGCGGCGATCGGCGTGAGTTTTCTGGTGATCCGCCTGGGTGAGGTGCCGGTGATCGCCCTCACCCTCGCGATGACCTTCGCCACCTACGGCCTGCTGCGCAAAACCATCCCGGTCGACGGGATGAGCGGCATGACCATCGAGAGCCTGATCATCGGCCCGGTGGCGGCGGGCTACATGCTGTGGCTGGCGTCCGACGGAGTCGGCCACTTCGCCCAGGGCGACACGCTGCTCGACACCCTTCTGGTGATCGGCGGCCCGGTCACCGCGCTGCCGCTGATGCTGTTCGGCGTCGCGGTGCGGCGGGTGCGGCTATCCACCATCGGCCTGATGCAGTATATTGCCCCGAGCGGCCAGTTCCTGCTGGCGACGCAACTGTACGACGAACCGTTCACCGCGACTCACGCCTGGGCTTTCTCCTGCATCTGGTTGGGATTGGCGATCTATTCGGCGCCGCGCGCGCTGTTGCGGAGGATCGGGTTCGGACGCGCCTGACGAGACCGAGCGAGCATGGACGAAAACCCCGCCTTCACCCGCATCCGCAAGGACATCGAGACCCACGCGGTGGTCCTCTACATGGAGGGCACGCCGATGTACCCGCTCACCAACCGCGGCGCGGCGGTGACCCAGGCGCTCGACCTCATGGGAGTGGCCTACAAGGCGGTGAACCTCAACGACGACCCGGAAATCCGCGACGCGATCAAGACCGCGCCCGACGCGCCGGAAACGCCGCACCTCTACATCCACGCGCGCTTCGTCGGCGGCGGCACGGAAGTCCGCGATCTCGCCAAGTCGGGGGGGCTCAAGGCGCTGCTCGACGCCGCCGGGATCGCGGCTCAGCCGATCTCCTGATCGGTCGCCTTCCCGTTCTTCTCTTCCTCCTTCGGCATTCCGTCCTCCAAGCGCCGGAGCGCGTGTCCGAGCGAATGCCCCGCCGCCGCCACGAGCAGCGCGACGAGCATGAACGCGACGCCGCGCCAGACGCCCGGCACATCGACGAACGGCCCGCCGACGAGATCGCGCAACCCGGCGACGCTCTCGGTCGCGAGCGGGAACAGGCAGAGGAAGGTGAGGCCGACTCCGGCAAGCCAGCCGGCGCGTTCGGAGGTCAGCACCAGCGCGCCGGAAAAGCCGATCGGCCAGCCGATCGCCGCCGCCGCGACGCCGACGAGCAGGCGCACGCCGCCGAACATGATCCCCGGAATCACCACCAGACCGGCGGCGAACAGCACCAGGCCGCGCGCCGGGAACCCCGCGGCGCGGCTGCCGGTGAGCGCGGCGGAGAGGAGATCGAGGCCGAACGCGAGGATCGCGATCGCGCCCATCGCGATCAGGAGCACGTCGAGCGCCTGACGCATTCCGTTGCGTTCGAGCACGCGCGGCGCCCGCGACGCGCCCGCCGACATGTAGCCGATGCGGCACCACGCGAGCGCGCAGGGCAGGAACACCGCGATCTCGACGGTCCAGCGCAGGCTCGTTACCCACACGCTGTCGGCGAGCACCCCGGCCTGGTCGAGGGCGTAGAACAGGCTCTTGATCCCCCACACCACGACGAACGGCAGCAGCGCGGTGCGCAACAGCCAGAGCGGGCGCGTGACGATCTCGCCCAGCGCCTCGATCGCGAGGTCGAAGGTATCGTGCCCGGACACCGGGCATTGGGAAGGACGGATCATCGGGTGTCCTGTCGGTTCGCTGCTTGCCTTGATTTTGCCATAGGGGCGCATACGCCGCCTTAACTATTCGGGGCCTATGCTTGATGGGAGCCAGAAACCGGAGCCGCCATGCCCATCCGCATCGCCGTTGTCATCCCCGCGTACAACTCGGCCGACACTCTGCCGCGCACGGTGGAAAGCGTGCTTGCATCCGCCGCCTACGCCGCCGAGCACGGCATCGACCTGCGCACCGAAATCGTCGTCGTCGACGACGGTTCCAGCGACGCCACGCCCGAGATCCTCGCGGCGATCGCGCGGCGCTTCGAGACCCCCGGACCGGTGAGCTTCAAGGCGATCGCGCAGCCGAATCGCGGCGCGGGTCCGGCGCGCAACGAGGGCGTGCGCCACTCCTCGGCGCCGCTGATCACCTTTCTCGACGCCGACGACGAATTCCTGCCGCCCCACCTCGCCACCTGCGTGACCGCGCTGGAGCACGATCGGGATATCGGATTCGTGTGGACGCGCCGCAAGCTCGACGTGCCGCTCCACCCTTCCTGGGGACCTTCGCTCGACCGCCGCACGGTGATGAACCTCTGCGTCCGGCGAATCTGGCACGAAATGATCAAGGGCTTCCCCGAGCACCCGGACTTCCGCAAGATGACCTGCGAGGACGCGTTCTACCGCATCGTTCTCGAAAGTCTCGCCGCGGGCCGCGAACTCGAGGATGAGACCGTGCTGATCCACTTCCAGCCCGGTAACTCGCTCGACCGCCAGCGGGTGAAGTTCGCCACGCCGATCCACGAATGGAACGGCGACGGCAAGGAGCCCGAGCCCTCCGCCGCGATCATCGCCGCCCTCGAAGAGCGCCTCGCCTACGTCGAGCGCCTCAAATCGGAGATGGCGGGCGGATAGAACCGCCGAGCACGGGGGTCGGCGCGGCTTTATTTTTCGGCGCGCATCGCGTACTTACCGGAAACCGTCCCCTGCGTGGCCAGAGGCCTTACATGGCTCGCCTTCCGCGTCGTCTCCCGTTCCGCTCGCCCACGGTCCGCGCCACCGCGGCGCTGTCGCTGACCCAGCTCATCGGCTGGGGCTCGACGTTCTGGCTGCCCGCGGTCACCGGGCCCGCAATCGCCGGAGAGCTGGGTATGGCCCTGCCGATGGTGATGGCCGGGCCGACGCTGATGCTCGTCGTCATGGCGATCGCGTCCTGGCCGTTGAGCGCCGTCTTCGAACGCCACGGCGCGCGTCCGGTCATGGTCCTGGGTTCGCCCCTCGGCGCGATCGGCCTCGCGACCATGGGCCTCGCCCATGGTCCGGCATCCTACTGTCTGGCGTGGGTCATCCTCGGCCTCGCCGGCGCGGGCATGTTGTCGACGCCGGCGCAGATCGCGGTCACCGAAATCGCCGGCGAGAAAGCGCGCCAGGCGCTCGGCGTGCTGATCCTCGCCGGAGGCCTGACCTCGACGATCGTCTGGCCGCTGACCGGGGTTCTCCAGGCCCAATGGGGCTGGCGCGCGGCAATCCTGATCTACGCCGCCCTGATGCTGTTCGTGTGCACGCCGCTGCATTGGGCCGCGCTCGCCCGCCGCCCCAGGGGAAAACCCGCCGCGGAGACGGCGGCCGGCCCCGTCGCCATCGACCGGCCGCGCTTCGCCCTGCTGGCGATGAGCTTCGCCGCCAACGGCTTCGTCACCTGGGGGTTCGCGCTCACCATCATCATTCTGTTCGAAACCTCGGGCATCGCGCACGCTGGCGCGCTGATGGCGGCGTCGTTCATCGGGATCGCGCAATGGGCGGGACGGATGATCGACGTTCTCGGCAGCCGCCGCCACCTGGGCATCGTCACCGCACTGGCCGCCGCGGCCCTCTTCCCCCTGAGCTTCGTCATACTTCTGCTGACCGGCGACCTCGCCGGCGCGATGCTGTTCGCCCTGCTTTACGGCATCGCCGGCGGCATCACCGCGGTCGCGCGCGCGACGCTGCCGCTACAGGTTTTCCCCGCCCGCGCCTACGCTCGCGCGGCGGCGCAACTGGCGGTGCCGCTCAACCTCTCCTTCGCCGCCGCGCCGCCGGTGTTCGCCGCCATCCTGACCGCCGCGGGCCCCCACGCCGCCCTGTGGCTGGCGTTTGCGATCTCGATCTTCGCCTTCGCCTCGCTGTTCGGGCTGTTTCTGCTGCATCGCCGGGAGGAACGCGCGTTGCAGGACGCCGCGCTCCCGAACGCCGACCGAACCTAGCCCCGCGAAAGCCGCCCTATCGCGCGTCGAGCTTGGCGACGAACCATTTCACCAGGCGCGACCACATCTCGTCCTTGAGCACCGCGCCTTCGGCGTGGGTGTCGAGGTTCGGGTTGTCGTTGATCTCGATGACATGGACGCCGCGCGCGTTGACCTTGATGTCGACGCCGTAGAGGCCGCTGCCGATCAGCCGCGCCGCCTTCACCGCGGTCGAGATCACCTCGGGCGGCGCGTCCTCGACCGCGACGGTATGGAAGCGCCCCTCGACCGCGCGCCCGTCGGTGGTGTGCTTGATGATCTGCCAGTGGTTGGGCGCCATCAGGTATTGGCAGGCGAACAGCGGTTCGCCGCCGAGCACGCCGACGCGCCAGTCGTATTCGGTCGGCATGAACTCCTGCGCGAGCAGGAGGTCGGTGTCGACGAACAGCTTCGCCGCGAGCGCGTCGAGCCCGGCGCGGTCGTCGAGCTTGTGCACGCCGCGCGAGAACGAACCGTCGGGGATCTTCACCACCATCGGAAAGCCGAGCCCGCGCTCCGCCTCGTCGAGCGCCTGCCGCCCGTTGAGCACGAGACTGCGCGGGATCGAGATGTTGTGCGATTCCAGCAGCTCCTTGAGGTAGACCTTGTTGGTGCAGCGGATCATCGACACGGTGTCGTCGATCACCGGCATCCCCTCCTGCTCGGCGCGGCGGGCGAAGCGGTAGGTGTGGTTGTCGATCGAGGTGGTCTCGCGGATGAACAGCGCGTCGTATTCGGCGAGGCGGGCGAGATCGCCCTTCTCGATCGGATCGACCTCGACGCCGTGGCGGCGCGCCACCTGGGCGAGGCGTTCGAGCGAGGATTTCTTCGACGGCGGCAACGTCTCGCGCGGATTGTGCAGCACCGCGAGCGAATAGCGCGCCGGGGTCTTGCCCTTCGCCACCTGCCAGCCGCGCCGCGTCTGCCGCGCCATCGCCTCCATCGCGAAGGCCTTCTGCCCGGCGTCGAGGCGATGGATCGCGAGCGGGCGGATCTTCTCGATCGCGCGCCACGGCCCTGCCTCCACCGACACCTCCAGCAGCGGGCAGCGGAACCAGTCGAAGAGCAGCAGCGCGAAGCCGTCGAGGCCCGGAAACTCGGTGCGCCCGAAGGCGATGAACACCTTGAAGTCGCCTTCCGGCGTGTCGCTGCGGCCCTTGAGGCAGCGGTTGAGCTTATCCTCGAGATCGGGCAGCGCGTCGCGGTAGAGGTCCTTGCGCGACAGCTCCAGCAGCGTCTGCACCGTCGGCATCACGCGGTGGCCGCGCGCGCCGGCGAGCAGCGAGGCGTAGTACCCGGCGCTCTGGTAGGCGGTGTTGCGCGAGAGGTTGAGCACCGTCGGCCGCAGGCTGCCGAAGAGCTGCGGCCGCGCGAGATAGTCGCGCACCGTCATCACCTTGTGCGGCGTGTCGGCCTGCCCGACGTCGCGAGGGTTGTCGACCAGGATGATCCAGTCGGTCATTTCAGAGATTGTCCTTTGATCACGACCGCGGCGCGCAGGCGGGATTTGCCGTAGCAGGCCATGCGGTCGAACTCGTCCTCCGGAATCGGCAGTGCCGCGGCGGCCATCGGAGTTTCGTGGTCGTCGGGTTCCAACCACGGGTCGTGGATGAAGATGCGCTGGCCGGCATGGGCGAACGCGGTCACCCAGTGCGGCGCGCGCGAGCGCAGCATCCGGTACTGGCTGAGCAGCACCAGAACCACCGCCCCGTGGTCGAGAAGATCGCGCAACTCCCCGCGGGAGAGCGCGCGATTGTAGACCGCGACGCCGAGCGCCTTCGCCTGGTCGCGGAAATCCTCCTGCGCCACCGTCATCACCGCGCGCTTCTCGGGGTCGCGCACGGAATCGAGGAACAGCACCTCGGAGGAATTGACGAATACTTCGGCGGCGTAGCCGTGGCGCGCGAGCGCCACCGCCATGCCCATCGGGTCGCAACCGCCGAGACCCGAGGTCATGTAGATCGTCGTCGCCTCGCGCCAGAGGCGCAGCTCCAGGCGGCGGTCGAGGGCGAGCGCGGGGTCGAACGCCGCCATGCCCATCATCATCGCCGCCGCGCCGCAGGTGAACTCGGTGGTCTGCGGGTAGTAAGGCACGCTGCGCCCGGTCGCCGCGCCGGGTCCGGGCGGCTCGGTGACCAGCCACTTCTGGAAGCGCAGGGCGCTCGCGTGATCCTCGTAGTAATCCTCGAGCACGTCGAACTGGCGGTAGCCGCGGCCCCGGTAGAGCCCGATCGCGGCGGTGTTGTCGGGGCGGGATTCGAGGCGCATCACCGCGCAGTCGCGCCCGAACGCGGCGCATTCCGCCTCGCCGAGCAGGCGCGCGCCGAGCCCCCTGCCCTTGCACGCCGGGTCGACGGCGATGGAGTAGAGGCGCGCGAGCGCGGTGCCGCTGCGGTAGACCACCAGCGCATAGCCGAGCAGCACGCCGTCCTGCTCGAGGATCAGGAGATCGGACGTCCGCTTGCGGTCGAGAAAACGTTTGAAGCTACGGCGAGAGAGCCGGTCGCCGTCGAAGGCTCGGTCTTCCAGCGCCACCAGCGCGTCGAGGTCGGTCGGGCGCGCGTGCCGCAGACTGGGAGGCACGTCCGCGGTTTCGAGAGCCGGATGCTCGCCGCCTATGCCGTCCGCCATTTGTTGTTATGCCTCGCATTTGGGCCGTTCGACGAAACATCATCCCGCGCCGAAAGGAATGCAAGGCCTTCCATACACAGACCCGCACAACAAAAAACGCGCGGCACAGGGCCGCGCGCTTTTTCGTGTCGGGATCGAGGCGCCGATTAACGGCTGTAGAACTCGACCACCAGATTCGGCTCCATCGACACCGGATACGGCACGTCGGCGAGCTTCGGCATACGGATGAAGGTGCCCTTCATCGCCTTGTGGTCGACGTCGAAGTAATCCGGAACGTCGCGCTCACCCGACTCGACGGCTTCGAGGAGCAGAGCCATCTGCTTCGACTGCTCGCGGATCTCGATCACGTCGCCGGCCTTGAGCATGAAGGAGGCGATGTTGACGCGGCGGCCGTTGACCTTGACGTGGCCGTGGTTGACCACCTGGCGCGCGGCGAACACGGTCGGCACGAACTTCAGGCGGTAGATCGCGGCGTCGAGACGGCTCTCGAGGAGGCCGATGAGGTTCTCGCCGGTGTCGCCGACGCGGCGCGAGGCCTCGGCGTAGTAGCGGCGGAACTGACGCTCGGAGATGTTCGCGTAGTAGCCCTTCAGCTTCTGCTTCGCCATCAGCTGGGTGCCGAAGTCGGTGGGCTTGCGGCGACGCTGGCCGTGCTGGCCCGGACCGTACTCGCGCTTGTTGACCGGGCTCTTGGCGCGGCCCCACAGATTGACGCCGAGACGGCGGTCAATCTTGTGCTTGCAGGAATGACGCTTCGACATGGAGTGTTTCCTCTTTTCTGTCGATTTTGTTGTCCCGGTAGGCCACCTTGCGGCGGCGGGGCTGAGGCCAAAGCAAAAGCGCCCCCAGTCCGCGTTCCCGGAAATGAGGCGGACAACATACCCGCGAAACGCGGGATGTCAAGGGATTCAGCGGCGGAAGACCACCTTTTCCGCGGGCAGGCGCTCCTGCCAACCGGCGCGCACCAGCTCGGGATCGGCGTGCTCCTCCTCGGGGTAGCCGATGCAGAGATAGGCGATCAGGTCCCAGCCGTCCGGCACCTCGCACGCCGCCGCGACTTCCTCGGGTTCGAGGATCGACACCATGCCGAGGCCGAGACCGCGGGCGCGCGCGGCGAGCCACAGGGTCTGCACCGCCGCGACCGCCGAATACTGCACCGCCTGCGGCATCGTCTGCCGTCCGAGGCCCGCGCCCTCGTCGGGGTCGGGGTCGGCGAACACCGCGATCTGCACCGGTGCGCGGTCGAGGCCGGAGAGCTTGAGCGAGGCGTAGAGCTGCGCCTTTTCGCCCGAGTAGCCCGCGAGCGCATTCGCGTTCGCCGCCTCGAAGCTCGCCCGCACACGGGCGCGCCGCGCCGGGTCGTCGACGACGACGAAGCGCCACGGCTGGCAGTTGCCGACCGAGGGTGCGAGGCAGGCCTGTTCGAGCAGTTCGTCGACCGCCGCCGCCGAAACCGGCTCGGTCGAGAAGCGCCGCACGTCGCGCCGCCAGACGAACAGCTGGGTGAGCTTGTCGCAGAAGCTCGAATCGAACAGCGGCTTCGAGGTGTAGAGCGGCGCGGGCGCGGCGCGCAGGCGCTCGACGTCGATGCCGAGCTTGCGCGCGCGGCGGAGCGAGCCGTGCGCGAGTTCGGCGACCATGCCGTGCAGGGTGCGCACCTCCTGCTCGGTGAGTTCGGCGCGGTTGAACAGGGCGCGGAGGTTGCGCACCATGCTCGGCCGCTTGTCCTCGACGCGGAGGAAGCCGCAGAGTTCGAGTTCGCGCTCGATGTGGGCGTAGAGGTTGAGCACCTCGTCCTTGGCGGCGGGCGCGGTCTCGTTCATCACCAGTTCGTAGGCGGGCGCCTCGCAGCCGGACTGGTACCACTCGTAGGACACCAGCAGCACCGCCTGGGCGAGATTGAGCGAGCAGTAGGCCGGATTGAGCGGCACCTCGCACACCGCGTCGGCGAGCGAGACGTCGTCGTTGTCGAGGCCGGTGCGCTCGGGCCCGAACAGCACCGCGACCTTCTGCCCCGCCGCGATCCGCGCGCGCAGTTCGGCGGCGGCGCGCTTCGGCGTCATCACCGGCTTGATCTGGTCGCGGCGGCGCGCGGTGGTGGCGAGCACCCACTGGCAGTCCGCGATCGCGGCGCGGGTGTCGGGGAAGTCCTCGGAGTTCTCCAGCACGATGTTCGCGCCCGAACTCGCGGCGATCGCGCGCTCGTGGCGCGCGGGTTCGTTGGGCGCGACGAGGCGGAGATCGCCCAGCGCGCAGTTGAGCATCGCGCGCGCGACCATGCCGATGTTCTCGGCAAGCTGCGGACGAACGAGGATCATCGTCGGCGCGGCGCCGTTGGTCACGGTCGCAGGCTGCGCCTTCGAGGTATCGGTACCCGACATTTCGAACTCAGGCCTTCATCAGGAAATAGACGATGCTGTCATGCAGCGCGTTGAACGAGGCGTCGATGATGTCCTCGGAGATGCCGACGGTGGTCCAGCGCGCGCCGGTGGCGGCGTCGGCGCTTTCGATCATCACCCGCGTCACCGCCGCGGTGCCGCGCTCGGGCGCCATGATCCGCACCTTGTAGTCCACCAGCGCGAGGCGATCGAGTGCCGGAAACGCCGGCACCAGAACCTTGCGCAGCGCAGCGTCGAGCGCGTTGACCGGGCCGTGGCCTTCGCCCGCCTCCATCGAGTACTGGTTGTCGACCAGCACCCGCGCGGTCGCCTCGGAGACGTGCACGAGGTCGCCCTTGGCGTTGTAACGGCGCTCGTCGATGACGCGGAACGAGTGGACGGTGAAGAACTCCGGCACGCCGTCGAGGCGGCGGCGGGCGAACAGCTCGAAGCTCGCGTCCGCACCGTCGAAGGTCAGGCCCTCGGCCTCCTTGTCCTTGATCTCGGCGAGCAGGTCGGTGACGCGCGGATCCGCGCCGTCGACCGCGATCCCGGCGTCGACGAGGCGGGCGAGGATGTTCGAGCGCCCCGACTGGTCGGAGACCACGACGCGGCGGACGTTGCCGACGGTCTCGGGGTCGACGTGCTCGTAGCACGCCGGGTCCTTCGCCACCGCCGAGGCGTGCAGCCCGCCCTTGTGCGCGAAGGCGGAGGTGCCGACGTAGGGCGCGTGGCGGTTGGGCGCGCGGTTGAGGCGCTCGTCGAGCATGTTCGAGACGGTCTTGAGGTGGCGCAGGCCGTCCTCCGAGACGCCGGTCGTCATGCCCATCTTCAGCATCAGCGTCGGGATCAGCGAAACCAGGTTGGCGTTGCCGCAGCGCTCGCCGAGGCCGTTGAGGGTGCCCTGGATCTGGCGCACCCCGGCGCGCACCGCGGTGAGCGAGTTGGCGACCGCGTTCTCGGTGTCGTTGTGGCAGTGGATGCCGAGGTGGCTACCGGGAATGCGGCGGGTCACCGCGCTCACGATCTCGCCGATCTCGTGCGGCAGGGTGCCGCCGTTGGTGTCGCACAAAACCATCCAGCGCGCGCCCGCCTGATACGCCTCTTCGAGGCAGGCGACGGCGTAGTCCGGATTGGCCTTGTAGCCGTCGAAGAAGTGCTCGGCGTCGAACATCACCTCGTCGACGCGGCCGAGCGCGGCCTTCACGCTGTCGCCGACCATGCGCAGGTTCTCTTCGGTCTCGACCCCGAGGGCGACGCGCACCTGATGGTCCCACGCCTTGCCGACCAGGGTGACGGTGCGTGCGGCGGTGGTGAGCAGCGCCTGGAAGCCCGTGTCGTTTTCCGCCGAGCGGCCGTTGCGCCGGGTCATGCCGAAGGCGGCGAGGCGTGCGCGCTTGAGCGCGGGCGGGCTCGCGAAAAACTGATCGTCGGTGGCGTTCGCGCCCGGCCAGCCACCCTCGACGTAGTCGATGCCCAAGCGATCGAGCTCGACCGCGATCGCCACCTTGTCGGCGGCGGTGAAGTCCACGCCCTGGGTCTGCGCGCCGTCGCGCAGGGTGCTGTCGTAAAGATATACGCGGTCGCCCGTCATGCCCGTCTCGCCGGTTTGTTCGAACGGTTGAAAATGCGGCAAATCGGCCACGCCCGCAAGTGCGGTTCAGACGAGGTGCGGAACGCCGTCGTCGAGAAGGCGGAGGTAGGCGGCAAGCGGCAGGGGCCGGCTGTAGAGATATCCCTGCGCCATGTCACAGCCCTGATCCTTAAGGAAGCGGGCCTGTTCGACGGTCTCGACGCCCTCGGCGACGAGCATCAGATCGAGCGCCTTGGCCATGCCGATGATCGCCTTGGTCACGGTCATGTCGTCGCCGTTCGCCGGGATGTTGCAGACGAAAGTGCG